>NZ_JBVHLF010000018.1:0-83795 GCF_055559155.1 Kitasatospora sp. NPDC024654 | reverse complement strand
GGGGGGGGGGTGGGGAGAAAGGGTCCGGGGAGAGCTGGGGGGAGGTGGGGGGGGGGGGGGGGGGGGGGCAAAGGGGGGGGGGGGGGGGGGGGTGGGGGGGGGGGGGGGGCGCCCCCCCCCCCCCCCCCACGGGGGTCACGGGGACTGGGCGCGCAGCGACTGGGTGTACTGGCGGATCTCTTCCTTGCTCAGGTAGGCGCCGGTGTGTTCGAGGTCGCTCAGCCGGGCCGGCTGCCGGGCCAGGAACCCGGTGCGCACGAAGTCGTCCCCGGCGGCCGCGTTGATCAGCCAGTTGACGCCGACCCGGGTCTTCGCGACGTTGGTCCGCATCGCCATCAGGTGGTAGCCGCGGGCGACCAGTTGGGCGGGCACCCCGGTCATCTCCACGTGCACCGGCTTGGAGACCGCGTCCTTGCCGCCGAGGTCGACCACCAGGCCCAGGTCCCGGTGGAAGTAGGGCTTCAACGGCTGGTTGCGCAGCGCGGCGACCAGGTTGTCGGCCATCCGCCTGCCCTGCCGGGCGGCGTGCTGGGCGGTTGGCGGGCAGACCGCACCGTCGCCCTTGGAGAGGTCCGGCACCGCGGCGACGTCGCCGAGCGCGAAGACCCCGTCGAACTGCGGCACCCGCATCTCGGCGGTGACCGCGATCCGGCCGCGGACCGTCTCGGCGTCCAGGGTGCCGATCAGCGGGCTGGCGGTGACCCCGGCGGTCCAGATCAGCGTGCGGCAGGGGAGCACCCGGCCGTCGGTGAACTTGACCGTCTCGGCGCTCACCTCGGCCACCGAGACGCCCAGCGAGACGTCCACGCCGCGGTTGCGCAGGATCTTCAGCGCGGTGGTGCCGAGGTGCTCGCCGAGTTCGGGCATCAGCTTCGGGGCGATGTCGATCAGGTGCCACTTGATCAGCCGGGGGTCCAGCCGCGGGTAGCGGTCCAGCGCCGCCGTGGTCAGCCGTTGCAGGCAGGCGGCGGTCTCGGTGCCCGCGTAGCCGCCGCCGACCACCACGAACTGCAGCCGGGAGGCCCGCTCCTGGTCGTCCAGGCTGGCCGAGGCGAGGTCGAGCTGGGCGATCACGTGGTCGCGGATGTAGGTGGCCTCGGCGAGGGTCTTCATGCCGCGCGCGTAGTCGTCGAGGCCGGGGATGTCGAAGGTCCGGGTGATGCTGCCGGCGGCGATCACCAGGTAGTCGTAGCGCTCGGCGATCACCTCGTCGGTGATCTTCCGGATCACGCAGACCTTGGCCCGCGGATCCACGCCGACCGCCCCGCCCGGGATGACGTCGGTGCGGCACAGCGAGCGGCGCAGCGAGACCGCGACCGACTGCGGGGTGAGCACCCCGGCGGCGACGTGCGGCAGCAGCGGGAGGTAGAGCTGGTAGCTGAACGGGGTGACCAGGGTGATCCACGCCTCGGTCGGGGCGAGCTTGCGCTCCAGCCGCCGGGCGCACTCCAGCCCGGCGAAGCCGCCGCCCACCACCAGGATCCGGGGTCGTTCCATGATGTCGTCCTTCCGTGGGACGGAACGGGCAGCGCGCACCCGCGTGCGGGCCCACGTCCCAGCCACCATGGCACGTGGACCGGGGGCCCGCCACCGCGCAGCGCCCGGATGGGTAGGGTTGCCGCGTGCTACGTGAGGTGACAGCTGTTCGTTACGTGACGCCGCTGCGCGAGGGCGGCTCGATGCCGGGCCTGGTGGAGGGCGACGACCACCGGCTCTACGCGCTCAAGTGGAGCGGGGCGGCCCAGGGGCGCAAGGCGCTGGTGGCCGAGGTGCTGGCGGGCGAGCTGGGGCGGGCGCTCGGGCTGCCGGTGCCCGAGCTGGTGCGGATCGAGCTCGACCCGGTGCTGGCCCGCAGCGAGCCGGAACAGCAGATCCAGGAGCAGATCCGGGCCAGCGGCGGGGTCAACGTGGGCCTGGCCTTCCTCAGCGGCGCGCTCAACTTCGACCCGCTCTGCTTCGAGGTGGACCGCGAACTGGCCGGGCGGGTGGTCTGGTTCGACGCGCTGATCGGCAACGTGGACCGCTCCTGGCGCAACCCCAACCTGCTGGTCGAGGGCGGCCGGCTGCGGCTCATCGACCACGGCGCCAGCCTGATCTTCCACCACCACTGGGCGGGCGCGGCCGGCTGGGCCCGCCGGGGGTACGACGCGAGCGACCACGCGCTGGCCCGGTTCGCGCCCGATCTCGCGGTCGCCGACCGGGAGTTGGCCCCGCGCGCCACGGTGGAGCTGCTGGCCGGGGCGGCCGCGTCGATCCCTGAGGAACTGCTGGTCGACGAGCCGGGGTTCGCCGGCCCGGAGGAGGTCCGGGCCGCGTACGTCGAGCGGTTGGCGGCACGACTGGCGGGGCCGCGCGACTGGCTCCCGGGGTTCGCCGTCTCCGCCGGTTGCGACGAGGTGACCCGATGACCGAGCTGTACGACTACGAGTACGCCGTGCTGCGCGCGGTGCCCCGGGTGGAGCGCGGTGAGTGCGTCAACGTCGGGGTGCTGCTCTACTGCCGGCAGAGCGCCCACCTCGGGGTCCGCACCCTGCTGCCGGAGACCAAGCTGCTGGCGCTGGACCCGGCGGTGGACCTGACCGGCCTGGCCCGGGCGCTGCGCGGGGTCGAGGGGGTCTGCACGGGCGGTCCCGCGGCCGGCCCGGCGGCCGCGGACTCCCCGGGGCAGCGCTTCCGCTGGCTGACCGCCCCGCGCAGCGCCGTGCTCCAGCCGGGGCCGGTGCACACCGGACTGACCGCGGACCCGGTGGCCGAGCTGGCCAGGCTCTTCGAGCAGCTCGTCCGGTAGGGCGGCTGGTGTGGTGGGCGGTCGGCCGGGAGTCGCTTGCCATGGTGAAAGCTGGAGTGGTTCAAGCTTCACGGCGTACCCTGGGCGCATGGCCCCGATGACGACTGCCGCCGCGCCCGCCGTGACCACCGCCGAGCTCATGGAGGCGATGGCCGCCGTCGGTGCCGCCTACTTCCAGGACTTCGCCGCCGCCGCGGGCCGGCACGGCCTGAGCTCCTCGCAGGCCAAGGCGCTCGGGGTGGTGCTGGAGCCGGTGCCGATGCGGGCCCTGGCCGGGCAGCTGGGCTGCGACGCGTCCAACGTCACCGGCATCGTCGACCGGCTGGAGGCGCTCGGCCTGGCCCGTCGGGAGGCCGCCGAGGCCGACCGCCGGGTGAAGATCGTGACCATCACCGACGAGGGCAGCGAGGTGCTGCAGCGGATCCGGGCCGACATGGTCCGGGCGCACCGGGCCTTCGAGTCGCTCGGCGACGAGCAGCGTGGGCTGCTGCTCGACCTGTGCCGGCAGGTGCTCCCGCTGCTGGCGGCCTGAGGCGGAGACCGACGCGTCCCGGGCTGACCTCGACTGTTAGGCTTGCGAAGCGTGAGCGCGAAGCCCCAGATCCCCAATGTCCTGGCCTCCCGGTACGCCTCGGCGACCCTGGCCCAGCTGTGGTCCCCCGAGCACAAGGTCGTTCTCGAACGCCACCTGTGGCTCGCCGTCCTCAAGGCCCAGCGGGATCTCGGGATCGACGTGCCCGAGAACGCGGTCGCCGACTACGAGCGGGTGATCGACCAGGTCGACCTGGAGTCGATCGCCCGGCGCGAGCGGGTCACCCGGCACGACGTCAAGGCCCGGATCGAGGAGTTCAGCGAGCTCGCCGGCCACGAGCAGATCCACAAGGGGATGACCTCCCGGGACCTGACCGAGAACGTCGAGCAGCTGCAGATCCGGCAGTCGCTGGAGCACGTCCGGGACCGCGTGGTCGCCGTGCTGGTTCGGCTCGGCCGGCTCGCCGCCCAGCACGCCGAGCAGGTGATGGCCGGCCGCTCCCACAACGTCGCCGCCCAGGCCACCACCCTCGGCAAGCGCTTCGCGACCACCGCCGACGAGCTGCTGGTGGCCTTCGCCCGGCTGGAGGAGCTGATCGCCCGCTACCCGCTGCGCGGCATCAAGGGCCCGGTCGGCACCGCTCAGGACATGCTCGACCTGCTCGGCGGCGATGCCCGGAAGCTCGCCGAGCTGGAGCGCCGGGTGGCCGGCCACCTCGGCTTCGAGCAGGTGTTCACCTCGGTCGGCCAGGTCTACCCGCGCTCGCTGGACTTCGAGGTCACCTCGGCGCTGGTGCAGCTCTCCGCCGCGCCGTCCAGCCTGGCCAAGACCATCCGCCTGATGGCCGGTCACGAGCTGGTGACCGAGGGCTTCAAGGAGGGCCAGGTCGGCTCTTCGGCGATGCCGCACAAGATGAACACCCGGTCCTGCGAGCGGGTCAACGGCCTGGCCGTGATCCTGCGCGGCTACGCCTCGATGACCGCCGAGCTCGGCGGCGACCAGTGGAACGAGGGCGACGTCTCCTGCTCGGTGGTCCGCCGGGTGGCCCTGCCGGACGCCTTCTTCGCCTTCGACGGCCTGCTGGAGACCTTCCTGACCGTCCTCGACGAGTTCGGCGCCTTCCCGGCCGTGATCGAGGCCGAGCTGGACCGCTACCTGCCGTTCCTGGCCACCACCAAGGTGCTGATGGGCGCGGTGCGGGCGGGCGTCGGCCGGGAGGCCGGGCACGAGGTGATCAAGGAGCACGCGGTCGCCTCCGCGCTGGCGATGCGGGCCGGCGCCCGGCAGAACGAGCTGCTCGACCGGCTCGCCGCCGACCAGCGGATCCCGCTCGACCGGGCCGCGCTGGACGCCCTGCTGGCCGACCGGCTCTCCTTCACCGGCGCGGCCGGGGCCCAGGTGGCCGAGCTGGTCCGGCGGATCGAGGCGGTCGCGGCCGCGCACCCGGAGGCCGCGAAGTACGCCCCGGGCGACATCCTCTGACCCCTCGGAGTCAGGACCCGCCGGTGGACCCCGGGCACGAGTGGCCGGGGTCCACCGGCGGGGCCGTGCTGCAGCAGTACCAGGTGCTGTCGGGTTCGGCCGCCCGGGCCGCCTCGCGCCCCGGCACGGTCGCCAGCGCCAGCAGCCCGGCCCCGGCCAGCAGCCCGGCGCAGATCAGCATCGCGGTGTGGAAGGCCGCGTCCACCGCGGCGGGGTGCCGGTACTGATCCCCGCTCAGGCCGGCGAGGAGCGGCAGCGCGGCCACCGCGAGCAGCCCGGCCGCCCGTGCGGCGGCGTTGTTGACCCCGCTGGCGATGCCGGCCCGCCGCACGTCCACCGCCGCCAGCACGGTCGCCGTCAGCGGCGCCACCAGCAGCGCCATCCCGCAACCGAGCAGCAGCACGGCGGGCAGCACGTCCGTCCAGTACGAGGTGCCAGGCCCGATCCGCAGCATCAACAGCGCCCCGCCCGCGCAGAGCAGCGGTCCGACGGTGAGCGGCAGCCGCGGCCCGATCCGGGTGGCCAGCCGGCCGGCTCGGGCCGAGAAGGCCAGCATCAGCAGGGTGAGCGGTGCCAGCGACACCCCGGCGGTCAGCGGCGCGAAACCCGCCACCGTCTGTAGCTGGATCATCAGGAAGAAGAAGATCCCGCTGAACGCGCCGTAGATACCCAGGGTCGCCAGGTTGACCGTGCTGAACAGCCGGGAGCGGAACAGCTCCAGTGGCAGCATCGGATCCGGGTGCCGGTGCTCGGCGACCACGAACGCCGCGGCGAGCAGCAGCCCGAGCACCGCCGCCGTCCAGACCGCGGCCGGCGGGCCCTGGGCGGCCGTGGTCAGCGCGTAGGTCACCCCGGTCAGCGCGAGCGCGGCCAGCACCGCGCCGCGCACGTCGAACCGGCCGGTGGCCCGCTCGTCCCGGCTCTCCGGCACGTGACGCAGCGTCACCAGCGCGACCACGACGGCCACCGGCAGGTTGAGCACGAAGATCCAGCGCCAGCCCGGGCCGTCCACCAGCCAGCCGCCGAGGAACGGCGCGACGGCGGTGGCCACCCCGCCCAGCCCCGACCAGGCGCCGACCGCTGCCGACCGGTCGTCCGGATGGAAGGTGGCCTGCAGGAGCGCGAGCGAGCCGGGCGTCAGCAGCGCCCCGCCGACGCCCTGCAGCGCGCGGGCGGCGATCAGCACGTCGATCCCGGGCGCCAGCGCGCAGAGCGCCGAGGCGCCGGCGAACCAGCAGACGCCGAGCACGAAGACCCGGCGCCGCCCGAAGCGGTCGCCGAGCGAGCCGCCGAGCAGGATCAGGCCGGCCAGCGTGAGCAGGTAGGCGTTGACCGTCCACTGCAGGGCGGCCAGTGGTGCGCCGAGGTCGGCGCCGATCCGCGGCAGGGCGACGTTGACCACCGTGCCGTCGAGCATCGCCATGCCCGAGCCGAGTGCGCTGGCCAGTACCACCCAGCGGCCCCGACGACTGCTCAGCCGGAGCGCGGGGCCGGGGGAGGGAGAGGGGGCGGGGGCGTCGGGGGCAGTCTCCACGGGGTGATCCTGCGGGACGGGACCACCCGGTGGAAAGCACCGCGCCGCCCGGTTCAGCCGAAGCCCAGATCGGTGGTGCAGTAGGCGGTGGTCCGGCCGTGCCGGGCCTGGAGGCCGAGCCGGAGCCGGGCCGCCGCCGCCGTCGGCAGCAGTGCCGCGGCCTGGTCCGGCGGCACCAGCGCGGACGCCGCCGGCTGCTCGGCCGGGAGCGCGGCCGGGAGGTCGGCGGGCACCGTGCCGCCGTCGAAGAGGAACTCCACGGCGGGCCGGGCCAGCGCGCCGTGCCGGGGGAGCGGCGCCTGCCACTGCACCACCAGCAGCCGCCCGGCGGTCACGGTGAGCCCGGTCCCCGCGCGGGCCTCGCGGGCCGCGCACCGCTCGGGGGTCTCGCCCGGCGCGATGCTCCCGCCCGGCAGCAGCCACCAGGACCGGCAGGCGGGTTTCACCAGCAGCACCAGGCCGCCGGGGTCGGTGAGCAGGACGCCGCAGCCGACGTACACCGTCGGCAGTCCGGCGAGCCACTGCTGTTCGGTCGGCATGGCGGGGCTCCTGCGGCACTCGGGTGCACACCCGGGGCTGCCCACCCGGGAGCTCCAGCGAACCGCACGCGGGAGCCGCCGACCAGGGCGCACGGAAGCGGAGAGGCGCGGACGGCGGGCGGTCGGGAGCCCGGCCCGCGGGGGCCCGGCCGTCGTCCGCCGGGCGGGCGGCGGACCGGACGGAGCGGTACGTTCGGCCCATGAGGGCGTTCGGATGACCGGGCAGCACGTCCCGCACGTGGACCCGGTCGAGGCGCTCACCGCCACCGGCACCGGCTGCTTCGAACGGCACCCCGGCACCGGGCGGTTCCGCTGGATGCCACCGGTCGGGAGGTCCTCGACCTGACCGAGGACGAGTTCGACGGCCACGCCGAGAGCCTCTCGCTGCGGATCCCGCAGGAGGAGCTCGCCCGCCTCACCCGACTGGTCGAGGACATCCGGGCCGGCCGCGGCGAGAGCTACAGCAGCTACTTCCGGATCCGCCGCCGGGACGGCTCGATGCGATGGACGCACACCCAGGGCCGGCTGGTCCGCGACCCCGGGCCGGACGCCATCCGGGTGGTCGGCGTGGTCCGCGACGCGACCGAGGAACTCGCCCACTCGGCGCTGCGGCTGATGGCCGAGGACGACCGGCGGCGGCAGGAGGACGCGCTGCGCGAGGTGGTTGACGAACTGGCCGCCGCGCTCTCGGTGGACGACGTGGTCGCGGTGCTGGCCGGGGACCAGAGCATGCGCCGGCTCGGCGTGCAGGGGATCAGCGTGGCCGTGGTCGACCAGGGTCGGATCCGGCTGGTCGGCGCGGTGGGCCGGGCCAACGTCGAGGTCCGCGCGCTGCGCGCCAGTCGTAGCCGCTCAACGACGCGGTGCGACCGGTGAGCCGATGTTCTTCACCTCGCTGGAGTCCTTCCTGCGGCGCTACCCGAGGATGCGCGCGGCGCTGACCGACACGCGGGCCACCGCCGCCGCCTTCCTGCCGCTGATCGCGCAGGGCCGCCCGGTCGGCGCGCTCGCCCTGGTGCACGAGGGCAAGCGGAGCTTCAGCAGTGAGGACCGCACCCTGCTGACCGCGCTCTCCAGCGCCATCGCGCAGTGCCTGCAACGGGCGATGCTGGTCGACCAGTCCCGGGAGATCGCGGCGGGCCTGCAGAACGCGATGCTGCCGCGCTGGCTGCCGGCCGTCACCGGCGGGACCCTCGCGGTGCGCTACCGCACGGCCCGCGCCGGCACCTGGATCGGCGGGGACTGGTACGACGCGGTGCCGCTGGCCACCGGTGCGGTCCGGGCGGCCAGCGCCGGCCACCTGCCGCCGCTGGTGCGGCACCCGGACGGCTCGGTGGAGCGGGTCGAGGTGGCGGTCGGACCGCCGCTCGGCCTGCCCGCGGACTGGCAGCCGGCGTGCTATCCGCGCACCGGCTTCCGGCTCGCCCCGGGTACCACCCTGCTGCTCTACACCGACGGCCTGGTCGAGCGGCTGGGCGAGGACCTGGACCAGGGGCTGGACCGGCTCGCCGAGGTGCTGCGCGATGGCCCGGACCGGCTGCCGGCGCTGGCCGACCACGTCCGGGACACGCGCAGCGACCGGCTGGACGCCGAGGACGACGTGGCGCTCCTGCTGCTGCACCGGGAGGGCGACGAGGCGTAGCCGGGGCCGGAGCCTCAGCCGTCGGCGCGCGGGCGGGCGCCGTCGGCGGCGGTGGCGTCGATCTCGCCGGTGCGGATCAGTTGGTGACCCAGCGCGACCAGGGCCCGCCCGACCGCCAGGTCGTCGCCGATCGCGGCCGCCGGCGGGTCGTGCGGGTTGCGGTGCGCCTCGGCCCGGGTCTCCAGGTGCCGGCCGTCGGCGTCGAGCACGGCGTCCACGGTGGTCAGGTCGCCCTCCTCGACGAGGTGCAGCCGCAGGGTCCACTCCTTGGTGCGGGCCTCGGGGGCGGTAGCCGTCTTCGCTGCCATCGTGAACCTCCTTCGACCGGCGCCCGGGCGGGCCCTACGCGGCGGGCCGTTCGGGCGGGCGTCCTCTCCCAAGTATCGCAGCGCCCGCCGTCGCCGCCGCGCGGGCGGCGGGGGCGCGGGTCGTCCGCCGGGGCGCTGCCCGGACCCCCGTACCGGGCTGTGACCTGGTGGAACGTCCCGCGCCCCGGTCCAGGGGCGCCCGCGGCACCGCGCCGCCGCCGGTCGCGCGGCGACCGCGCGGTGGCGGAGGGCGTCGTCGTCCGCGCGGGCCGCGAACTCCCTTCCTCGGCGTGATAGCTGACGGGCACGTCATGTACTCGCTATGGTCGAATGGCGGGTTGGCCCGGCACGAGGGTTTCGCCCGTCGCCGAAAGGATCGGTGCGGGGGGACGAGGGGAGGGCGTCATGTTGCGCATCCACTTCACTGCCGAGGACCTGTTGAGCACCCGGTTCGCGGCCGGACCCGCACCGCTGATGGAGCTGGGGCTGGCCGTGGCGATGCTGCGGAGACCCGACCCGGACCCCGGATTCGCCCGCTGGCGGCGCTCGTTGGGCGGTGACGCGGTGCGTCCGGTCCGGCCGCTGTTCCAGCTGGTGCCGCCGACCGGCGCCGGACCGCTCTTCCTCGACCCGCCCAGCGAGGAGTTGGACCAGGGGGTCGAGCAAGTCCGGCTCGCCTCGGCCGAGTTCGTCCGGGCCGAGCTGCGGCGGATCTGCGCGGCCGGGCTGGCCCCCACCACGCTGCTCCGGCACCTCGCCGACCAGGACCGGGAGACTTGGCGGTACCTGGAGTTGACGCTGCGCAACTCCTTCGCCGCGCTGCTCGGCGCGGGCTGGCCCCGGCTGCGGGCCGGGTTCGACGCCGATGTCGCCTGGCGCGCCCGGGTGCAGCGCGAGTGCGGGCTGGGCGCGATGCTCACCGGCCTGTACCCGGGCGTCCGGTGGGGCGGCGGCACGTTGGAGATCCCGAGCCGCACGGAGCTGGAGCTCCGCCCGGACGGCGCCGGCGTGGTGCTGCTGCCGTCGGCGTACTGGACCGGACGGCCGATGGTGGGCCGCTACCCCGGGATCGGCGCGCTGATCGTCTACCCGGCGCTGACCCCGTTGCCGCACCTGCCGGTGGCGCCGGGGGCAGCCGTGGCCGGCGAGGAGGCCGTGGCCGGAAAGGAGGAGGACGAGCCGGTGGCCGCCCTGCTCGGCCGGACCCGGGCCGCCGTCCTGCGCGGGACCACCAGGGAGCGGACCACCAGCGAGCTGGCCGCCGAGCTGGGCGTCGGCCTGGCCACCGCCTCCGAGCACGCCCGGGTGCTGCGCCGGGCGGGCCTGATCACCACGCTTCGGGTCGGCCGGGCGGTCCGGCACTCCTGCACACCCCTCGGCTACCGGCTGCTCGACCGCGCGGCTCAGGAACGGCCGGTGGTGCCAGGGGCGTTGAGCACAACGGCGGCGACCGCGGGGCGGACCGGACGGACGGGAGGGCTGACCGATGTTCAGGAGTGACCGGACCGGCCGAGGAGCCGAGGGCAGCCGCCGGGGGTGGCCGGTCCGGGTGCGGACCCGGGCACGGCTGCGACAGGTGGGGTGGGCGGTCGGTCTGGGCGGCCCGCTCTGTCGGCCACTGGACCGGGCACGCAGCCGGGCGGCGCTGCTGGCGCTGCTCGGGGTGGCGGCAGCCGCCGCGCTCGCGGTGCTGGTCGCGGTGGACGGGATCCGCACCGCGCCGGCCGCGGCCGCCACCCGGGCGGGCCGCTTGCAGCGGGTGGCCGCGCTGGTGCTGGGCGACGCGCCGGGCGGCCCGACGGCGGACCAGGGCGGTCCGGTCGGCCACTGGGCCACCGGGGAGCGGGTCGTGGTGCGCTGGACGGATCCGGCCGGCCGACCCGGCAGCGCGCGGGTCACCCTGCGCGACCCGGTCGACGCCGGCACCACCGTCCCGCTCTGGGTGACGGGCGCGGGCCGGCTCACCGCGCCGCCGCCGAGCTCCGACGAGCTGGCCGTCCGGGCGGTCGGCCTGGGGTTGGCGGTGCTGGTCCTGCCGTCACTGGTGATGCTGGTCGGGCACGCCTTCCGGCAGCGCGCCCTGGACCGCCGGGCCGCCGAGCTGTGGAGGGCGGAGTGGGCCGAGGTGGCGCCGCGCTGGTCCGGTCCGGCGCACGGCCGGCCGGGGACGGCCGCGCCCTGATCGGCCCCGGCCGGCTCAGCCGAGGGGCGGGAGGGCGGCCCGGGCGCGCCGGCCCAGCTCGTCCAGTCCGCTGACGACGGCCTCGGCATCGGTGGCCGGCAGCCCGGCGAAGAGCAGCCGCTCGGCCTCCCGGATGTGCGCCGCGGCGGCGGCCACCAGGGTGCGCTCGCCCAGCTCGGTCATGCTGACCAGCTGCACCCGCCGGTCGGACGGGCTCGACGCCCGGCTCACCAGCCCGGCCTCGACCATCCGGTCGACCAGCCGGGTGGCGCCGCCGCTGGTCAGCACCAGTGGGCCGGAGAGCCGGCTCATCGGGGTTCCGCCGGGCTGGTCGGCCAGTATCAGCAGCACCTCGAACATCGAGTGGCTGATCCCCGCCGCCTGCTGGATCGCGGCCCCCAGCACCCGTTCGACCAGGGCGGAGGTGGTCAGCAGCACGCCCATCGCCCGGACCCGCGGATCGGCGGTGACCGCGGCCGCGGTGAGCGGGCCGGCGGTGGTCGCCGGCGGCGGTGCGGTCGGGGCGGCGCCGTCGCCCGCCAGTCCGGGGCACGGGCTGGTGAGCGAGGGGCAGGTCGGCTGGTCGGGGTCGGTCACGGGGTGCGCCTCTCGGTTCTGATGGCCCATCGTCGCCGGTCACGGGCCATCCGGTCCAGCCGGTGCGGGGGCCGGCCGGCGCGACCGGCCCCCGCGGTGGCTCAGCGACCGGCCGCTCAGTAGCCGACCGTGAACCGCTCGCCGACGTGCTTCGGCTGCTCGATCTCGTCGACCAGCGCGACCGCGTAGTCCTCGGTCGAGATCCGGCTGCCGTCGGCGGTGGCGACCAGGTCCTCCAACGCGGTGCGGTAGTGGCCGGTGCGCTCGCCGGGCTCGATCGTCCCGGCGGGGCTGAGGTTGGTCCAGCGGACGTCGCTCACCGTGCGGTAGAAGTCGAGCGCGTCGCCGTGCGCGTGCATGATCTGCAGCAGCCAGTCGGGCAGGCCGGGGGTGTCCCAGACCTTCGCGCCGTCCGGGGTGCGCAGCGAGCCGGCGCCGCCGATCGCGATCAGCCGGGGCGCCTCGGCGCCCAGCTGGCGCAGACCGGCCACCAGCGACCTGGCGGCGGGCTCGATGGTGGCGAGATGGCCCGGGCCGTCGCCCCCGCCGACCGCGCTGACCAGCACGTCCTGCCCCTTGGCGGCCGCGGCCACGGACGCCGGGTCGAGCACGTCGCCGGCGACGACGGTGAGTGCCGGGTGCTGCTCGGTGACCTTGGCCGGGTCGCGGACGACCGCGGTCACCTGGTGCCCGCGGCTCAGCGCCTCGCGGACGATCCGGCTTCCGATGCTGCCGTTCGCACCGAACACAGCGATCTTCGACATGGGACAACTCCTCCTGAGTGGGTCAGTCATCTGAGCAAACAGTACCTGTGTTGTCAGATATTTCCGTTGCCGGGAAGAAGTTCTCGGACCGCCTCGACCGTGTCCGCCTCGGTCGCCGGCTTGTCCTCGCGGTAGCGCAGCACCCGGGCGAAGCGCAGCGTCACGCCCGCGGGGTAGCGGCTGGAGCGCTGCACGCCGTCGAAGGCCACCTCCACCACCAGCTCGGGTCGCACGGTGACACCCCAGGCGGGGCGGTCCACGGCCAGCCCGGCGAGCCGCTCGGTCTGCCAGTCGAGCAGGGCGTCGGTCAAACCCTTGAAGGTCTTGCCGAGCATCGCGAAGCCGCCGTCCGGGCGACGCGCGCCGAGGTGGAGGTTGGAGAGCCGGCCGGCCCGGCGGCCGTGTCCCCACTCGGCGGCCAGCACCACCAGGTCCAGCGTGTGCACGGGCTTGACCTTCAGCCAGGCGGTGCCGCGCCGGCCGGCCGTGTAGGGCGCGTCGAGCGCCTTGACCACCACCCCCTCGTGCCCGCGGGCCAGCGTCTGCTCGGTGAACTCGTTCGCGCCCGCGCGCAGTCGGGCGTCGCCCGGGTCGTCGACCACGAACCGGCGGACCCGCAGTGGCGCCGGGACCACCCGGGCCAGCTCGGCGTGCCGCGCCGCGGTGGGCCGGTCCAGCAGGTCCTCGCCGTCCAGCGCCAACAGGTCGAAGAAGACCGGGGAGAGCGGCAGCGCGGCGTGCGGGCCGAGCGCGTCCCGGTGCGAGCCGACCCGGCCCGCGGTCTGCTGGAACGGGCGCGGTCGGCCGGCCGCGTCCAGTGCGATCACCTCACCGTCCAGTACGGCCTCGGCCAGCGCCAAGTCGGCCGTCGCGGCCACCACTTCGGGCAGCCGGTCGGTGATCTCGTCCAGCGTGCGGGTGTAGACGCGGACGGTCCCGCCGCCGCGGTGCACCTGGATCCGGATGCCGTCCAGCTTCTCCTCGACCGCGCACGGGCCGAGCCGGTCCACCGCCTCGGCGACGTCGGCCGCGGTGTGCGCCAGCATCGGCAGCACCGGCCGGCCCACCGTCAGCCGGAACGCCGCCAGCGCGGCCGGGCCGTCGGCGAGCAGCGCCCGGGCCACCGCGCCGAGCGAGCCGCCGAGCATCACCGCGCGCCGGACGTCCTCGGCCCGGGCGCCGCCGGCCGCCGCCAGGCCGTCCACCGCCAGCGCGTCCAGCGCGCCCTGGCGGACCTCGCCGCCGATCAGCCGGATCAGGAACTCCTGCTCCTCGGCGGTGGCGGCGGCCAGCAGATCGCGCAGCAGTCGGCGGCGCTCGGCCACCGAGCCCGGGCCGGCCGCCGCCGCGATCCGGTCCAGCGCCCGGTGGGCCTGCTGGACGGTCAGCGAGGCGGTCGCCGCCGGCGGGACCGGCTCGGCCAGCAGGCGCCAGCCGACCCCGATCCGCCGCTGCGGCAGCCGTCCGGCCAGGTAGGTGGTCACCGTCGGCGCCTGGTCGGGCTCGGTGGCCCGGAACAGCTCGGCCAGCAGCGCGGTCTTCCGCGAGCGCGCGGACGCGGCGGCGACCTCGCGGGACGTCCGGGCGACCTCGGCCAGCAGCATGCCTCCATGGTCGCCCGCGACCCCCGGCGGTGCAGCCGGCTACCGCGGTGCGATACATTCATATTCCTTGAATGGCATATATATGCAGAGAAAGGAGAGCGATGGACCTGCCCAAGGGCTTCCGCTCCCGAACCGCCAACCTGGGACTCAAGGAGGGCGGCGCCGACGACTTCGCGCTGGTGGTCTCCGAGGTGCCGACGGTGTCGGCCGCGGTCTTCACCAGGTCGCGGTGGGCCGGGCCCAGCGTCCGGTTGAGCCGGGCCTCGGCCGGCCGGCAGGACGCCCGTGGCATGGTGGTGATCTCCCGCAACGCCAACGTGGCCACCGGCCGGGAGGGCGACCGCAACGCCGAGGAGGTCCGCCGGCTGGCCGCCGAACTGGCCGGGGTGGCGCCGGAGCAACTGGTGATCGGTTCGACCGGGGTGATCGGCCGCCGCTATCCGATGGACCAGATCCGGGCCGGGTTGGCGGCACTCGACCGGCCGCTCGGCGAGGCCGACTTCGCGGCCGCCGCCGCGGCCATCATGACCACCGACACCCGGCCCAAGCACACCCGGCTGACCTGCGACGACGCGGTGCTGGTCGGGATCGCCAAGGGCGTCGGCATGATCGAGCCGAACATGGCCACCCTGCTGACCTTCTTCTTCACCGACGCCGAACTCCCGGCGGCCGAGCTCGACACGGTGTTCCGCCGGGTCATGGACCGCACCTTCAACGCGCTGAGCATCGACACCGACACCTCCACCAGCGACACCGCGGCCGTCTTCGCCAACGGCCTGGCCGGGCCGGTGGACCCGGCCGAGTTCGAGGAGGTGCTGTACCGGGCGGCGCTCACCCTGGTCCGCTCGATCGCCTCGGACGGCGAGGGCGCGACCAAGCTGGTCGAGGTGCGGGTGACCGGCGCCCGGGGCACCGCGCAGGCCAAGCGGGTCGGCAAGTCGGTGGTCAACTCGCCGCTGGTGAAGACCTCGGTGTACGGCGCCGACCCCAACTGGGGTCGGGTGGCGATGGCGATCGGCAAGCTGCACGACGACCCCGACCTGGACCCGGCCCGGATCACCATCCGTTACGGCGGCCTGGAGCTCCACCCCGCCGAGCCGGACCCGGCCGCGCTGGCCGCCGCCCGCGCCCACCTGTCCGGCCCGGAGGTGCTGATCGGGGTCGATCTCGGCCTCGGCGACGCGGAATTCACCGTCTACGGCTGCGACCTGACCCCCGGGTACGTCGAGCTGAACTCCGGCTACACCACGTGACCGGCCGCCCGCGGGCGCAGACTGGTGGTATGTGTCGCAGCATCAAGACCCTCCGCCCGCCGGTGACACCCGAAGTCACCGACTCCGACATCCAGGCGGCGGCCCTGCAGTACGTGCGCAAGGTCTCCGGGTTCCGGGCGCCCGCCGCGCACAACCGGCTGGTCTTCGACCGGGCGGTACTGGCGGTCGCCGAGGCCACCCGGGAACTGCTGGCCGACCTGGAGGTGCGCGGCGCGCCTGCGGTTCGGCGGTGAGACGCCACCGCCCGCGGTCGGTCCGGGGTACGGACCGGCCGCGGGCGGCGGGTGTTGCGGGTGGGTCAGCCGCGGTTGGCGCGGCGGCGGCTGGCGACCACGGCGCCGGCGCCGAGGGCGAGCAGCGCGGCGCCGCCCACCCCGACCTCGATCAGCGCGGTGCCGTCGGTGCCGGTGAAGGCCAGGCTGCTACCGCTGCTGGTCGGCGTGGTGGAGACCGGCGCGACCGACGGGGTGCCGGTCGGGCCGCTGGTGTCGGTGGGCGCGGTCGGCACGGCGGCGGCCGGGGACGACGACGAGGGGCTCGGCGTGCCGGTCGCGGTGCTCGTCGAGGGGGAGGGCGAGGGCGAACCGGTGTCCGTGGGCGGCGTGGTGCTCGTCGAGGGGGAGGGCGAGGGCGAACCGGTGTCCGTGGGCGGCGTGGTGCTCGTCGAGGGGGAGGGCGAGGACGAGCCGGTGTCCGTGGGCGGCGGGGACGCCGGCGGGGTGTCGCACTTCTGGCCGCCGTTCCAGTGGGCGATCAGGCCGGTCGGGTACGGCTGGTTCGGGAAGAGCGGCAGCGGCCCGTGCACACCGTCGAACTCGGTCTTGCCGTTGTAGAGGTCGGTCTGACCGAAGCACGGCGGGATGAACTTGCTGATGTCCAGGGTCGCCTGGGGGTGCTTCTTGTTGAGCGTGGCGGTCGCCCAGCCCAGGAAGGTCTGCACGCCCGACTTCGCCCAGGTGGCGCCCTGGGTGCTGTAGGAGGCCAGCGACACGTTGTAGTCGCAGCCGTCCTGGGGCTGGCCCACGAGCTTGACGACGAGGCTGGGGTAGGGCTGGGCCATGACGTCGGAGTTGGTCCAGGTCTGGCCGCCGTCGACGGAGTACTTGATGCCCAGCGAGTCGCAGCCGCCGCCGGCGACGTGGGCCTGGGCGGTGCCGGCGGTGACGAGCGGGGTGGCCAGGGCTATGCCGGCCACGGCCAGTGCCGGGAGGGCCCGGCGGAGGGGTCGGTGCACGAGGGAAGGCTCCTAGGGAAAAGGTGGTGCACGATGTACCCCGACGTGGTCTGCCACCGGGCTGGAATGCCCGGAATCGGGGGTTCGACCGCATCGAGAGCGGTGAGGGTACACGACTCGACCGGGCCACCCGCCGCCCGGGTCGGCGCACGACGACGTCCCCCTGGTGGTGAGCTGATCCATCCTCATCCGGCCCGGTTCGTGGGCCGAGCGTCCCCCTGGCCGGAGGTCAGCCGGTCTGCTCCGGATCGAGGGCCGGCCGGCCGGCCGCGCGGCGTCCGAGCAGCGCGAGCAGTCGGGTCAGCGGGTCGGCGTCCGGCGAGGTCTCCAGCGGCGGGTCGAACAGGCCGCTCGCCTCCAGCTCGGCCGCGTGCGGCACCAGCCGGTCGAGCGCGAACTCCACCAGCTCGGGCGCCAGATGGGCGTCCCCGCCGCTGGCCCGGGCGAGGTCCCAGGTGTGCACGGCGGCGTCGATGGTCATCTCCGCGCAGTAGTCGAGCGCGCTGGTCACCCCGTACGAGAGCTGGACGGTCCGGTCCAGCGCGCCCGGCGCGTTGAACGCGGCCCGGGCGGCGGCGGCCGCGGCGGTCCAGGCGGCGACCGGGTCCTCGCCCAGCACGTCACCGTCGAACCGGGAGCCCACCTCGGCGATGGTCCGGCCGGCCAACAGCTCGGGCGCCCAGAGCTGCTCGGTGGTCAGATGGTTGACCAGGTTGCGGACCGACCAGGCCCGGCAGGGCGTGCCGGCCACCCACTGGTTGCACGCGACCCCGTGCACCCGGCGCCCGAACGAGGCCAGCGCCTCGGCGTGCAGTCGCAGCACCGTCCGCCCGCGCTCGCTGTCGTCGCGCATCGGACGCCGCCTCAGCTCGGAGTGGCCTCGGCCCGGGCCGCCACCTCGCGGGCCCGGGCGCCGGACCGGGTGCGCCCGGCGGTGACCAGCCGGTTCGGGAAGCGCCGCAGGTACTCCGCCTCCAGCTCGGCGGTGCGCTCGGTGTGGTGGCGCAGTGCGTCGTCGGAGCCGTACAGGAAGGTCTCGTGCCTGGTCCGGTGCAGTTGCTCCAGCTCGTGCAGCAGCCGCTCACCCTGCAGGCCGGAGGCGGCGACGCCCTCGTGCGGTTCGGCACCGTCGGGCGCGGTGGGCGGGGTGTCCGGGAATTCCATGGCGGTCTCCACTTCGGTGCTCAGCGCCCCTGACTCTCCGGTGCCCCGGTGACGGGGTCGGAAACCGGCCCGGGGCGCGGGCGGGGGGCGGTCTCGCGGACTGCGAGCAGCCGGGTGCCGATCTCCTGCAGGTCCTTGCGGCCGATTCCGGCCCGCACCCGGGGGAACCAGTCCCGCTCCTCCCGTTCGATGTGCCGCTCGACGGTCTCGATCAGGACGCCGACCTTGGCGTCGAACTCCTCCGAGGCCGGGGCCAGTCCGGTGATCTCCGTGCAGAGCAGGTCGGCGATCTGGTGCTCCTGGCCGCCCTGCCGGATCTCCGGCTCCAGTTCCGGCAGCAGCGCGCCGACCCGCGGGTAGACCACCTCGTCCTCGACGTAGGTGTAGACGGTGACCGCGTGCACGATCTCCTCCACCAGCTCGCCCCTGGCCGCATGGTCGTGCTCGGCGGTGGCCCGGTAGGCCCGGAACAGCTGCCGGATCTCCTTGTGCTCCTCCTTGAGCAGCACGATCGCGTCGCTGGACATCCGCTCTCACCTTCCCGGCTCCGGGTGTCCCCATGACCGATGGTGCCAAACGACGGCCCTGTGCGGGCGGTCGGACAGAGCTGTCCAGGGGACGGGACCGGCTGGGCACGGCCCGCTGGACGGGTTGGCCGGGGGCTCGGCCCGGCTAGCGGATCGGCCTGGCTAGGGGATCGGCCCGCGCCCGTGCAGCAGCTCCCGCCAGAGCCGGCGCAGCCGGGTCGCGCTGCCTCGCGGTTGGTGGCCGGCGGCCAGCGCGGCGGCCTCGGCCACCCGCTCACGGCTGCGCTGCCACTGGGCGAACCTGCGGGCCAGGGCCGGGTCCTCGGCGGTCAGCCGGGCTTCGATCCGGCGGCTCTCCCGCTCCTCCTGCCACGAGAGGACCATCGTCCTCACCTGCCTCCGTTCGGTCGGCGGCCGTGCGGTCGTCGGGACCGGCCGGCCCCCCCACGGGTCAGTACGGCGCTGACCGGCCGCGGGTTCGATCAGCGGTCCGGTGACAGTCGGTCGTCGAGGAACTGCGTGAGGTCGTACCGGACCGGCTCCGCCAGCTGGCCGTAGCCGCAGCCGGCGGGCTCCCGGTCCGGCCGCCAGCGCTGGAACCGGGTGGTGTGCCGGAACCGGGTTCCTTCCATGTGATCGTACGCGACCTCGCACACTCGTTCAGGGCGGAGCGGAATCCACTGCGGATCCTTGCCACCGCTCCACCGGCTCGGCGCGCCGGGCAGCCGACCCTCCTGGTGGGCGGCCTCCTCGGTCCAGGTGGCCCAGGGATGGCCGGCCGGGTCGGCCATCCGCAGCGGTGCCAGCTCGGTGGCCAGCTCGCGCCGGCGGGCCGCGGTGAACGAGGCGCAGACCCCGACGTGCTGCAGCGTGCCCGCCGCGTCGTGCAGGCCCAGCAGCAGCGAGCCGACGCCCTGGCCGTCCTTGTGCTCGCGGTAGCCGGCCACCACGCAGTCGGCGGTCCGGCCGTGCTTGACCTTGAACATCGCACGCACGCCCGGCCGGTACGGCGCGTCCAGCGGCTTGGCGACGACGCCGTCCAGCCCGGCGCCCTCGAAGCGGTCGAACCACTCCAGGGCCAGCGCGCGGTCGGTGGTGGCGGGCGCGGTGAACACCGGCGCCCGGGCCGGCCCGAGCGCCTCGACCAACGCGGCGCGCCGCGCCGCCAGCGGCTCGTCGGCCAACGAGCGTGCGCCGAGCGCCAGCAGATCGAAGGCGACGAACGAGGCGGGGGTGCGCTCGGCCAGCGTGCGCACCCGGGAGGCGGCCGGGTGGATCCGCTCCTGCAGCTCCTCGAAGTGCAGCCGCCCGTCGTGCGCCACCACGATCTCGCCGTCCAGCACACAGCGTTCCGGCAGCTCGGCACGGCAGACGGCGACCAGGTCGGGGAAGTAGCGGGTGAGCGGCTTGGTGGTGCGGCTGGCGATCTCCACCTCCTCGCCGTCGCGGAACACCAGGGCGCGGAAGCCGTCCCACTTCGCCTCGTACTGCATCCCCGCCGGGATCTCGGCCACCGCCTTGGCCAGCATCGGCTCGATCGGTGGCATCAGCGGAAGGTCCATGCCTCGATGGTGGGCCGCCCGGCGGCCGGCTGCCCGCCGGGCGGCGGCGCAGGCGCCGCCCTAGCGTGGAGCCATGGCTGAAGCGGTGGAACTGCGGGTCGGCGAGCGGGCGGTCCGGCTCTCCAACCCCGGCAAGGTCTACTATCCCGGGCCCGGCTACACCAAGGGCGACGTCGCCGAGTACTACCTGGCCGTCGTGGACGCGGCGTTGCGCGGGCTGCGCGACCGGCCGACCACCCTGCAGCGGTTCCCGGACGGGGTCGAGGGCGAGTTCTTCTACCAGAAGCGCGCGCCGAAGAACACGCCCGACTGGCTGCCCACCGCCCGGATCGCCTTCCCCAGCGGCCGGTTCGCCGACGAGATCTGCCCGACCGAGCCCGCCGCCGTGCTCTGGGCGGCGAACCTGGGCTGCCTGACCTTCCACCCCTGGCCGGTCCGCCGCGCCGACCCCGACCATCCCGACGAGCTGCGCCTGGACCTCGACCCGCAGCCCGGCACCGACTTCGCCGACGCGGTCCGGGCCGCGTACGAGCTGCGCGAGGTGCTGGCCGAGCACGGGCTGCGCGGCTGGCCGAAGACCTCCGGTGGGCGCGGCCTGCACGTCTACGTGCCGATCGAGCCGCGCTGGACCTTCGCCGAGGTGCGCGGCTGCGCGATCGCGCTGGGCCGGGCGCTGGAACGGCGGATGCCCGAGCGGGTGACCACCGCCTGGTGGAAGGAGGAGCGCGGCTCGAAGATCTTCGTCGACTACAACCAGATGGCCAGGGACCGCACCATCGCCTCCGCCTACTCGCTGCGGGCCCGCCCGGAGGCGACCGTGTCCACACCGCTGGGCTGGGCGGAGCTGGCCGACGCCCACCCGGGCGACTTCACACTGCGCACGGTGCCGGCCCGGCTCGCCGAACGGGGGGATCCGTTCGCCGAGCTGGACGGGCACGCTTTCGGCCTGGAGCCGGTGCTGGAGCTGGCCGAGCGGCAGCACCGGGAGGAGGGGCTCGGTGAGTTGCCGTACCCGCCGGACCACCCGAAGGCACCGGGCGAGCCGCGCCGGGTCCAGCCCAGCCGGGCACGCAAGGACTGAGCTCAGCGCGCGGCGGTGGCGATCGGACCGTCGGTGGGTACCGTCGCGGCCGGGCGGCGGAACCGCCGGCGCCGGTCCGGGTCGGCGAGCTCGTACGCGACGGCGAGCAGCAGCACCAGCACGGCGGTGCGGGGCACCAGGTCGCCGATCCGGTCGTACCAGGTGCGGCTCTCCGGTCCGGGCAGGGCGAGCCGCAGGGTGACCGCGCCGGTCTGCCCGGTGCCCAGCCGGGCGAGTTGGCGGCCCCGCGGGTCGAAGGCGACCGACACGCCGGTGAGCGCCGCCTGGACGGCCGGCCGCCCGCTCTCCACGGCGCGCAGCGCGGCCAGCGAGGCGTGCTGCTCGGGCGCCCAGGTGTCCTGGAAGCTGGAGGTGGCGGACTGGTAGACGAGCAGCTGGGCGCCCTGGTCGGCGGCGGTCCGGCTCATGTCGGGGAAGGCCGACTCGAAGCAGATCAGTGCCCCGATCGGGAGCGGCTGCCCGGCCCGGTCGGCCGGGCGCAGCAGGTGGAAGGAGCCGCCGGGGGTGCGGTTCTCGCCGGCCGCCCTGCTGATCGCGGAGAGCCAGCCGAGCAGCGGCCGCAGCGGGATGTACTCGCCGAACGGGACCAGCCGCATCTTGGCGTAGCGGGCCTCGATGCCGTCCGGCCCGATCAGCACGGAGTCCTTGGAGATGTGGCCGTCGGCCTTCCGGGCGTCCTCGTTGACCAGCAGGGCGGCGCCGGTCTGTGCGGCCAGTGCGCGGAGCCGACCCAGGGTGGCCGGGTCACGGCTGAGGTCGGTGGTGACGCTGCTCTCGCCCCAGACGACCAGGTCCGGGTGGTGGCCGGTCAGGCCGGCGGTGATCCGCGCCGAGGCGTCCAGCCGGGTGGCGCCGTCCGGCAGCACACCGGGCTGCACCAGGGCGACGGTGGCGTACCGCTCGGTGGCCGGCGCGGACTCCAGCGCGAACAGCGTCGGGCCGCTCAGCAGCACCAGCGCGGTGGCGCCCGCGCCCAGCGCGCGGACCTGGCCGCGGTCGGCGAGCAGCACGACCGCCAGCCCGGTGTTGACCGCCACCACCGCGCCGCTCACCAGCCAGACGCCGCCCACCGAGGCCAGTGCGAGCACCACCGGGTGCCGCCACTGGGTGGCGCCGAGCAGCGCCCACGGCCCGCCCAGCGCCTGCCAGGACCGGGCGTACTCGGCGACCATCCAGGCGGCGGGCACCACCAGCAGTGCGGCCAGCGCCCGGCGCGCCGTCAGCGGGGGCCCGAGCAACGCCCAGACCGCCAGGCCCACCCCGCCCTGCAACGCGCCGAACAGCGCGGCGATCAGCAGCAGCCCGGGACCGACGGTCGGCACCAGCCAGTACATCGCGGCCAGCACGAAGCCCGCGCCGAACCACCAGCCGCGCACCGCGGCCTCCCGGGCATGCGGCGCCCGCTGCATGACGAGCAGTCCGGGCACCAGCGCCACCCAGGCCAGTGCCTCCAGGTCGGGGGCCGGGAAGGCGAGCACGGGCAGCATGCCGGCGGCCAGCGAGCCGTACCGGACGGGGTCGGAGAACGCGCCTCGGAGCGACATGATCCGATTCTCCGCCCCGACGGCGTGTCGACGCGAGAGTGCGTGCGGCGACATGCCCGGCTGACGGTGCGTCAGGCCTCTGGTGCGCCTGGTGGTTCGGTCAGCGGATCGCGGCGACCAGGGCGTCCGGGACGGACCGCCAGGCGACCCCGGCCTCGGTGAAGCCCGCCTCGGTCAGCCGGGCGGTGTGCCACTCCGCGGAGTGGCTCTCGCCGTCCGCGTGCGAGCCGTAGATGACGTTGCGGGCGGCGACGGCGTCGGCGAGCCGGGGGTCGGCGGCGGCCGCCTGCCACCACTCCTCCCAGCTGAGCACGGACTCGGCCCGGTCCCGCTCCTGCCGCCGGTGTCGCAGGGCCCGCTCGGCGGCGTTCAGCAGTGGGGTGCTCGGGGTGGGCGCGTGGTCGGCGTTGAGGAAGACGCCGCCGGGCCGCAGCAGCCCGGCCAGGTCGCGGTAGAGCCGCAGCAGGTCGTCGGTCCTCAGCCAGTGCAGCGCGGTGGCGGTGACCACGGCGTCGAACGGGTCGGCGGGCAGCGCGGCGGTCCAGTCCGGGTCGGTGAGGTCGGCGGTGACCAGGCTGAGCCGTGGCTCGTCGCGGAAGTGGCCGGCGGCGATGGCCAGCAGCGCCGGGTCGAGGTCCACCCCGACGCTGGTCGCGCCGGGCAGCCGGGCCAGCAGCCGCTCGGTGATGCTGCCGGTTCCGCAGGCCAGGTCCAGCACCCGGGGCGCCGGCCCGGCGACCGCCTCGACCACGTCGAGCATCACCCGGAAGCGCTCCTCGCGCTCCGGCAGGTACCACTCCTGCTGGCGGTCCCAGCTGCGCTGCCAGCCGTCCCAGTAGCGGCGCTCGGCGACGCCGGCATCGGTGGTGGTGGTCATGGGAGTCCCTCCGGGTAATAGATGAGCTGGGCTGCACCTCTTACGCATGACTCTAGTCGCGAATCAGTAATAGGCCAAGTGGTCATCTGCCACTTACTTCATTCGGACGGGTGCCGCCCTGACGCCCGTCCGGGGGAGCGGACCTACCGTGGAGGGTGGGCCGCCGGGCCCGTCGTCGGGAGGCAGTGCGATGTCGGACACCCACGCGATGCTGTTCGTCACCTTCGCGGACCAGGCGGCGGCGCACGCCGCGTACCAGGAGGCGAAGGAGCTGCCCGGAGCGCGCCAGGCCGCGCTGCTGCGGCGTTCCGCCGAGGGCCTGCTGGACGTCCCCGAGAGCTGGGTCCGCGGTGCCGGCACGCCGACCGTGGCCGGCGGGATCCTGGGCGGGCTGGTCGGCCTGCTAGGCGGTCCGCTCGGGGCCTTCCTCGGCTGGACGGCGGGCACCGCGCTGGGCGGCGCGGCCGAGCTGAAGCACTTCCAGGACGCCGCCGAGACCCTCACCGTCTACAGCAGTGGCCTGGTGGAGAGCGGTTCGCTGCTGGTCGTCGAGCTGCACGAGCACGATCCCGGGCTGGCCGACGAGCTGGCCGCCCGGCACGGCGGCCGGCTGGTCCGCCGCCCGGCCGCCGAGGTGGCCGCCGAGGTCCGGCTGGCCGAGGCGGCGGCCGAGGACGCGATCCGCGAGGAGCAGGTGAAGGACTGAGCGGCCGCCACGCCGCCGGCCGCCGCTCCGCGCCCGGCCACTACTCCGGGCCCGTCAGACGGGCGGCCAGCAGGGCGACGTCGTCCTCGCCGTGGCCGGCGGCGAGCCCGGTCAGGGCGCTGTCGATCAGATGCTCCAGCGGCGCGGCCGGATCGAGCGGCAGGCCGCTGAAGACGGCCAGTGTGGCGAACGAGCAGCGGCCGGTGGCCGGGTCCACCAACGCCAGCAGGCAGGTCGCCACCCGTTCCAGGTCCAGCGCCTCGACGATCCGCTCGGCCTCCCGGAGGATCTCGGCCGGCGGACGGTGCTGCAGTGCCAGGGCGCGGACCAGCGAGCGGTACTCGCTCATGGTGGCCGCCGCGTCCAGACCGTGGCCCATCACGTCGCCGACCACCAGCAGGTTGGTGCCGTCCGGCAGCGCGTAGCGGTAGCGCAGCTCCGGGTCGAGCACGGCGACCCCGACGCCGGCCTGCTCCAGGATCCGGTGCACCCGCCGGTGGTCCGGCACCGCGGGCCGGAGCCGCTCCGGCAGCCCGGCGTCCGCCAGCAGCGCCGGCAGGGCCCGCGCCGCGGCGTCGTCGAGGACTCCCGGATCGAGTGCCGCCGGATCGAGCGGCCGCGGCTCGGGCTGGCCCATGGTCCCTCCTGGCAGGCTCGGCGGGGCGGGCGCCACGGCGGGATCGGGATCGGGGGCGGGGTGCCGGAGGGCGCCGGTCCTCGCCCCGATCATGCCATCGAAGCGGTGCGGCCGCCGGGGGGCGGACGCCGGCCACCGGCCCGTTCGGCCGATCACCGATAGCGCCCGCCGAAACGCCTGCCGAGACTCGAGAGTCCGGGGGCCCGATCCGCAGAGCCCCCGACCCGGAGACGAGGTGCCTGGTGAAGCTCGGTCTCGCGCGCGCTGCGGTCGCGGCCACGGTGCTCAGCCTCCTGCTGGTCACGGCCGCCTGCGGCTACGCCCGGCAGGCCGGCAGAAGCGCGCGCGCCGCGGGTGGCACGGTGCGGATCGGGCTGCTGCTGCCGGAGAGCAAGACCACCCGCTACGAGCAGTTCGACCGGCCGCTGATCGAGGCCGCGATCCGGGCGCTGGCGCCCGGCGCGCAGCTCGACTACTACAACGCGAACCAGAACGCCACCCAGCAGCAGACCCAGGTCGACACCGCGCTGACCAAGGGTGACCAGGTGCTGATCCTGGACGCGGTGGACGCCCGGGCGGTCGAGTCCTCGGTGCGGAAGGCGCACGACGCGGGCGTCAGGGTGGTCGCCTACGACCGGCTGGCGCAGGGCCCGGTGGACTCCTACGTGTCGTTCGACAACGTCAGGGTCGGCCGGCTGCAGGGCGAGGCGCTGGTGGCCGCGGTCGGTGACCGCGCCTCCGGTGGCCGGATCATCATGATCAATGGCTCGCCGACCGACCCCAACGCCGCCCAGTACAAGCAGGGCGCGCACCAGGCGATCAACGGGCGGCTCACCGTCGCCCGGGAGTACGACACCCCGGACTGGGACCCGAACAACGCCAACCAGGAGGCGGCCGCGGCGATCACCGCGCTGGGCCCGGCCACCGTGGTCGGGGTCTACGCCGCGAACGACGGAATGGCCGCCGGCATCGCCACCGCGCTGCGGGCGGCCGACCTGAGCGTTCCGCTGACCGGCCAGGACGCCCAACTCGACGCCGTGCAGAGGATCCTGGCCGGCACCCAGACCATGTCGATCTACAAGCCGTACCGGCCGGAGGCCGAGGCGGCCGCCGAGATGGCCGTCGCGCTGGCCCGGCACCAGCCGCTGCCCGCCGGGCTGGCGCCGACCGCCCAGACCAACGGCAGCGGGCAGACGGTGCCTTCGGTGCTGGTCCCGCCGACCGTGCTGACCAGGGACAACATCAGGTCGACCGTGATCGCCGACGGTCTCTACCCGGTGGACCGGATCTGCACCCCGGACTACGCGTCGGCGTGCGGCGCGGCCGGGCTCAGGTAACCGGCGCGGCAGGCGCGGAGACGAGAGGGAGGTGGCCCGGTGACGGATACGGCGGTGGTCCCGGTGCTGGCCCTGCGCGGGATCTCCAAGCGGTTCGGTGCCGTCCAGGCGCTCACCGGAATCGAGTTGGAGGTCGCGGCCGGCCAGGTGCTTGCCCTGGTCGGCGACAACGGCGCCGGCAAGTCCACCCTGGTGAAGGCGATCGCCGGGGTCAACCAGCCGGACGAGGGCGTGATCGAGTGGCAGGGCCGCCCGGTCGTCATCCACCGGCCGCAGGACGCCCAGCAGCTCGGCATCGCGACCGTCTACCAGGACCTCGCGCTCTGCGACAACCTGGACGTGGTCGGAAACCTCTTCCTGGGACGGGAGTTGCGGCGCCTCGGGGTGCTCGACGAGGTCGAGATGGAGAAGCGCTCGCGAGAGCTGCTGGACACGCTCGCGATCCGGATCCCCAGCGTGCGGATCCCGATCGCCTCGCTCTCCGGCGGCCAGCGGCAGACCGTCGCGATCGCCCGCTCGCTGATCGGCGCGCCCAGCGTGGTGGTCCTGGACGAGCCGACCGCCGCGCTCGGCGTGGAGCAGACCGCGCAGGTGCTTGACCTGGTGGAGCGGCTTCGCGAGCGCGGCCTCGGGGTCGTGCTGATCAGCCACAACATGGCCGACGTGATGGCCGTCGCAGACCGGATCGCGGTGCTGCGGCTGGGCCGCAACAACGGCGTCTTCGATCGCCGACGGACCAGCCAGGAGCAGATCATCTCGGCCATCACCGGGGCCACGGACAACGCCGTGACCCGCCGACAGGCCCGTGACCAGGAAGGGACCTCGTGAACGGCGACACCCCGCAGGACGGCGGCTTCCAGCGCGGTCCGCTGCCCGAGGACACCATGCCCAGGGGCGGCGTCAACACCACCGTCCCGGTCGCGGCCGAGGCCACGCCGGCGGTCGATCCGCGGCTGATCGTCCGCGACCAGGGGGTGGCCGGCTACCTCGGCGAGTTCAGACGCCGGCTGAGCAGCGGCGAACTCGGCTCGGTGCCGGTGGTGGCGGCGCTGGTGGTGATCTGGGTGGTGTTCGGCAGCCTGGACGGCACCTTCCTGTCCGCGCAGAACCTCTCCAACCTCTCGCAGCAGGTCGTCGGCACCGGGATGATCGCCCTCGGGGTGGTCTTCGTGCTGCTGCTGGGTGAGATCGACCTGTCGGTCGGCTCGGTCAGCGGCCTGTGCGCGGCGATCTTCGCGGTGCTGAACGTGACGCACGGGGTGAACCAGTGGGCCGCGCTGGCCGCGGCGCTGGCCGGTGGCGCGCTGGTCGGGCTGGTGCAGGGCCTCCTCTTCGCCCGGGTCGGGGTACCGGCCTTCGTCGTCACACTGGCCGGCAACCTGGCCTGGAACGGCCTGATGCTGCAACTCCTGGGCGCCAGCGGCACGGTGAACCTCTCCGGGCACGACGTCGTGTCGCGGCTCTACACCACCGTCTATCCGCAGGTGATCGCGGCGTACGGGCTCGCGCTGGCCGGCGTGCTGCTCTTCCTCGGTGCCTCGGTGTACGACGCCGAGCGCCGCCGTCGCGCGGGTGTGCCGTTCCGGCCGATGAGCGACATCGCGCTGCGCACGGTGCTGTTGGCGGTGGTGGCGTTCTCGGCGGCGTACACGCTCAACCAGTACAAGGGACTGCCGCTGGCACTGCTGGTCTTCCTGGTCCTCATCGTGCTGTTGGACTTCCTGCTCCGCCGCACCTCCTACGGTCGGCGGGTGTTCGCGCTCGGCGGCAACATCGAGGGGGCCCGGCGAGCCGGCATCGGTGTGGCCGGGGTCCGGGTCTCGGTCTTCGTGATCGCCTCCACCATGGCGGCGGTCGGCGGGCTCTTCCTGGCCGCGCAGATCCAGTCGGCCAGCCAGACCTCGGGCGGCGGCAACCTGCTGATGAACGCCATCGCGGCGGCGGTGATCGGCGGCACCAGCCTGTTCGGCGGGCACGGCAGGACCTGGTCGGCGCTGCTCGGCGCGCTGGTGATCGGCTCGATCCAGTCCGGGATGAACATCGAGGGGCTCAGCAACGCCGTCCAGTTCATGATCACGGGTGCCGTGCTGCTGGCCGCCGTGGTGATCGACTCACTGGCCCGCCGCACCCAGCGGGCGGCGGGTCGGGCGTAGCCTTCCCGGTGTACCCGGTCCGCTTTCGGTGAGAACTGGGCTGGTCGGACGTGCACGGCGTACCATCCGGAGCGGCGCGTCGATCACGTGGCCGTGGAATGACCAGGCGGGGACCGGGCCCGATCCGGCGATTCGATGGTGGGGGGATGCCGTGCGGCGGTTCCGCGGGTGGGCAGGCTCGGCGGCGCTGGTGGTCGTGCTGACCGTGACCGCCGCCGGCTGCGGGGAGGTGCCGCGGGCGGCGCCGGTGATCCGGACGGACCAGGCGAGCGCGCCGCTGGACGAGTCGGCCCACCTGCGGATCACCGGGCTGTCGCCGAACGAGCGGATCTGGGTGGCGGCCGAGGCGGTGGACGCCGAGAACGTCACCTGGCAGTCCGGCGCCGAGTACCGCGCCGACCGCTCCGGGACGGTGGCGCTGGACACCGCCCGGCCGCTCAGCGGCAGTTACCAGCAGCCGGACGGCATGGGCCTGTTCTGGTCGATGGCCCCCTCGAGCGGCGACTCGGAGCAGGCCGTCTTCGTCCCGCGACCGCGGGCCGACCGCGGCTACGACGTCTGGCTCGCGGTGGCCGCGAGCGGCCGGCGGACGGCGGTGCGCACCCTGACCCGGGTGGGCCAGGGTCCCGGCGTCACCCGCCAGGTGCTGCAGCCGCGCCTGGGCGGCGTGGCCGGCGAACTGTACCTGCCCGCGCCCGGCACGCCCCGGCACCCGCCCGTGCTGCTGATCGGCGGCACCACGGAGGACGAGGCACTGGGTCCGACCGCGGCGCTGCTCGCCACCCACGGCTACCCGGCCCTCTCGGTGGCCTACCCCGGCCAGGCCGGGTTGCCCGGCACGCTGACCGACGTCCCCTTGGAGTACTTCCGCGCCGCCGCCCAGCTGCTGGCCGGCCAGCCCGGCACGGACCCGGCCCACCTGGCCGTCCTCGGCTACGCGCGGGGCAGCGAGGCGGCCCTGCAACTGGCCCAGGACTACCCGGACCTGGTGCACGGCGCGGTCCTCTACGCGCCGGCCGACCGGGTCGGTGTGGCGTTCCACGGACCCGGCGCGGCCTGGACGCTGGCGGGTCGACCGGTCCCGAGCGGCCCGATCCCGGTGGACCGGGTCAACGGGCCGGTGCTCACCCTGGCCGGCGGCCAGGACCCGCTCTGGCCCGCGGCATCGGCCGCCCAAGCGGTGACCGCCGCCCTGGACGCGGCCGGTCACGCCTACCCGCACAAGACGCTGGTCTACCCGCAGGCCGGCCACCAGGTCGGCACCTTCCCCTACCAGCCGGGCGGCATCCGGCTCACCGACCCGCTCACCGGCGTGGTCACCGACCTCGGCGGCAGCCCCGCGGCCAACGCCGGGGCCCGCGCCGACGGATGGCCCCAGGTGCTGTCGCTGCTGGGATCGTTGAGCGGCTGACGACTACAACTCCGTTGCCAGCGGATGGCGCGGCTCGTACAGGCCGACTCCGCCGCCGCCCGGCAGCCGCAGCCGGGTCACCCGCCCCCACCGCTCGTCGCTCACCGGGTGGGTGAACTCCACACCCTTGGCGCCCAGTTGTTCCATGGTTGCCGCGATGTCGGTACACATCAGATAGAGCTCCTGGGTTCCCGGCCCTTCCGCGGGATGCACCCCGAGTTCGGCCGGCGGCAGCTTGAAGATCAGCCAACCGCCGCCGGCGTCGACGTGTGGGTACTCCAGGACGTCACGGAAGAAGTCCCGGTCGGCTTCGGGGGCGGCGCTGTGGATGACGACGTGGGTGCCAGTGATCACGCGGCCAGGGTAGGGGCGGTCCGGCCGCGCGCGGCCCAGCCACGCTCGGACCGGCCGACCGTGGGCCGCCGGACCGGCCCTACTCGTCGAGGACGTGGAAGGTCGGGCGGGGGTGCAGCAGGAACTCGTGGTGGGAGATGTTCCAGGCGTAGGCGCCGGCGAGCTGGAAGACCACCCGATCACCGGCTCGCAGGCCGGGGGCGGTCGCGTGGTGGGCCAGGACGTCCTTGGGGGTGCAGAGTTGGCCGGCCAGAGTGATCGGGGCGGCGGTGGCGGTCGGGCGGGGCCAGGGGTGCGGCCAGGCGGGGACGGGGAGGACACCGAACGGCTGGGAGTGGCCGCGGGTGGCGGGGGTGCGCAGGTGGTGGGTGCCGCCACGGAGGACGGCGAACTGCTCGCCGTGACTCCGCCTGACGTCCAGCACCTCGGTGGCGTACCAGCCGCAGTACGCGGTCAGCGCCCGGCCCGGTTCGATCCGCAGTCGCAGGCCCGGGTGGCGAGCCAGCAGGCGGCGCAGGCCCGTGCCGAGCGCCGCCCAGTCGAAGCGGGCGGCCGGGGCGGTGTAGTCCACCGCCATGCCGCCGCCCAGGTTGACCTCGGTGAGTTCCAGCCGGTGCCGGGCGGCCAGCGCGGCCGACCAGTCGAGCACCTGTTCGCCAATCGCCAGGTGCTCGGCCGGGGCCAGGCCGCTGGCCAGGTGGGCGTGCAGGCCGCGCAGCCGCAGCCGGGCGGCCTCCGGGCGGGCCAGCAGCCGCAGGCACTCCTCGGTCGCCCGTGGGTCCAGCCCGAACGGGGTCGGCCGGCCGCCCATCGCCAGCGCGGCGGAGTCCGGCAGGCCGGTGGCGAGCGGCGGGTTGACCCGCAGCAGGACGTCGACCGTGGCTCCCGGGGCGGCGGCGGTGAGCGCGGCCAGTTGGCGCAGTTCCTGGACGCTCTCCAGGTGCCAGCGGTGCACCCCGGCGCGCAGCGCGGCGGCCAGCTCGGCCGGGGTCTTGCCCGGGCCGCCGAAGGCCAGCGCGGCGCCCGGCGCGGCCGCTCGGACGTGCGCCAACTCGCCGCCGGAGGAGACCTCGTAGCCGCCCACCGCGTCGCGCAGGGCGGCCAGCAGGGCGGGCTCGGGGTTGGCCTTGGCGGCGTAGTACAGCTCGACCCGCTCGGGCAGCGCGGCCCGGACGGCGGCGGCGTGCCGGCGCAGCGCGGGGAGGTCGTAGAGGTAGGCGGGAAGTTGGTCGGGGGCGAGGTCGGCGAGCCGGGCCAGCACGGCCGGGGTGGGGTCGGCGGAGGTGCTCGTCGCGGAGGCGCTCATCGGGTACTCCGGGCCAGGTCGGGGGTGGACGCGGAAGTGCGGGCGGCCTGGGCCAGCACCTCCTCCGCCAGCGGGGAGGGCAGCCGGACGTACCCGGCCGCGCGGTCGGCCTTGCGCTCCCAACGGGTCAGCAGGTTGGCCTTGGCCGGCAGCGGCGCGCCCGCCAGCAGGGCGCCGAGCCGTGGCGGGCAGCCGTGCTCGGCGGCGTAGTCGGCCAGCGTGGCGCGGACCAGCGCCCAGAGTTCGGCCTCCAGCGACGGCACCCGGTCGGCCAGCGCGGCCAGCAGCTCCGCGACGTGGTTCACCAGCAGGCAGTAGACCACCCGGTCCCAGCCGCGCTGGGCCTCGTAGCTGATCGGGCCGCTCACCTCGGGCGGCAGCCCGGCCAGCAGCGCGGCGTTGCGTTCGGGGAGCAGCTTGGTGCCCTCCAGGTCGCGGAAGAGCACCTGGGCCGGGTGGCCGGTCGGGTCCACCCCGATCAGCACGTTCTGCAGGTGCGGCTCCAGCACCACGCCGTGGTCGAAGTAGGCCGCCAGCACGGGCGGCAGCAGCAGCCGCAGGTAGGCCGCCCACCAGGCGAGCAGCTCGCCCGGGCCGGCGTCGGGCAGCAGCCGGGAGATCTGGGCGGAGCTGGTCGGGTACTCGTCGGCGACCGCGGCGGCGAGCAGCGGGGTGACGCCGGGGCGCAGCCGGGCGGTCAGGTCCTCGCGGACGATCAGGCCGAAGCCCTCGAGGAGGGCGAGCTCCGGGGTGCCGTCCGGGCCGGGCAACGCCAGCGACCGGTAGGCCGGTTCGCGCAGCATCGCGGCTCTTGGGAAGCGCTCGGCGAGGTCGGCCAGCGCCGGTTCCAGCCGGCGGGTCAGTTCCACCGCGCCGGTCAGCTCGTACGCGGCGTTCTCCCGGAGGCAGTTGGTGATCCGCACGTTCAGGCTGAACTTGAGGAAGGCGCCGGCGCCGCGCAGGGTGCGGACCGAGGCGGTGGCGGCGAACTCCGGGCCGCCGGTGCCCAGATCGAGCACGTCGCGGCGGGCCAGGGCGGCCCGCAGCAGCGGGTGGTCCGCGAGGAGCTGGTACTGCCACGGGTGCGCGGGCAACAGCCGGTAGCCGGAGGGGACTTCGCGGACTCCGTCGCCCGGCCCGCCGCGCACCGGGTCGAGCAGCCCGTCGAGCAGCGCGGTGGCGGCCGGGTCGGTGGTCTGCTCGGCCAACAGGCCCTCGCGCACGGCGAGATAGCGCAGCGGGAAGGCGGCCCGGGCCTCCGGCGCGTACGCGGACCACTGCTGCCCGCCCAGGTCGCCGTCCGCCGAACGGGACTTGGGCGCGGGGTGGAACCGGTGGCCGAAGAGCAGCGCCTGTTCGGACTCCAGGTAGCGGTCCGCACCGGGTGCCGGGCGGTCGCGCAGTGCGGCGCGGACGATCCGGTGGCTGGAGACCAGCTGGTCGAGGAACTCCTCGTTGTCACCGCCGGTCCGCAGGGTGAGTTCCCGCCGGACCTGTCCGGCCAGCGTGAGCCAGTCCAACTCGACCCAACCACCGACCTGTTCGACTTCCACCGGGCCGCTGAACCGGTGCGCGCCGAGCAGCGAGCCGCGGCGCAGCGCGACCCGCAGCAGCACACCGCAGCGGGGCAGCCGGAGCAGCAGCCGGCCGTCGCTGACCGCGGTCTGGTGTTCGGGGCCGGAGACCTCCCGCAGCAGGCAGTTGACCAGCGTGTGCGCCACCACCTGCTCCGCGTCCGGCAGTTCGGCGGGCGTCCGGGCGGGCATCCGGGACGCCGGGACGGGCGGCGGGGGCGGTGGGACGGCGGACATCAGCGGCTCCTGTGGGGGCGGGGAAGAGGACGAGGGACGAGCGGCACGACGGTCGGCATGATGGTGGTCTTCACGCGCCCGCCAGGTAGTTGGGCCCGTCGGTGTAGTGCTTGTTGATGTCGGCCGCGCCCGAGCGCACCTTGCTGAGCAGGGTGCCGGCGCTGACCATCGCCTTCACCGGCAGCCGGTCGGCCGCCAGCAGGGCGGCGCGCAGCGGGGCGCCCTCGGCGCCGAGCCGGTCGATCGACTCGGTGAGCCGCTCGCGTAGCAGCCCGAGCAGCTGTTCGCGCGGGGCCCGGCCGTGTGCGGCCAGACCGAACGCCAGGGCGGCGGTGCAGAGGTGGCCGGTGATGGTGGTGAACAGGTCGGTGAGCGCCCGGTCGTCCTCGGCGGGGATCCGCGCGTCGTCGAACTCGGCCGGACGCGGGGCGAACTGGCCGAGTTTCGCGGCGAGCCGGGCGGTGTGCAGTCGCGGGCCGTCGTTGTCCTTGTGGAGCAGCCGCAACCGGGTGTGGCCGCCGGGCGTGTCGAGCAGCAGCGAGGTGTTCTGCTGGTGCGACTCCAGCGCGATGCCGTAGCCGAAGAGCGTGGTCTGCCAGTCCAGCAGCAGGGTGAGCAGGGCGTCGTAGAGGGCGACCGGGTCGCCGCCGTAGAACCGGTCGGCCAGGTGGTCGATGACCAGCCGGCCGCCGGGGGCCACGGCGAGCAGCGCGGCCAGCGGGATGGTCAGCGCGCCGTCCGGTCCGCCGGGTCCGCTCGGGTAACGGCGGAGCAGCACGGCCAGCAGCTCGTGCCCGGCGTGCGCGTAGCGCTGCTCGTCGGCCAGCAGCACGCTCTCCCGGAAGCGCGGCTCGTGGTCCAGCACGGCGGCCAGCAGCCGCTGGCCGGCCGCGCCGTCGCGCAGCGTGCCGGGCTTGATGGTCCGTCGGTTGAGACGGCCCAGGGTGGCGGTGGCCAGCGGCAGCTTGAGGTGCCAGGCCGGGTCGGCGACCACCGCGACCGTGCGCATCGACAGGGTCGGGACGACCTTCAGGTACGGTCGCTCGGCGAGCACCGCGTGGCCGGCCAGGCCGCTCTCGCGCAGCGCCCGGTCCAGTGGCTCGCCCACCGACAGTGGGTGCACCGGGATGGCGTGGGCCGGGCCGGTGATCCCCAGTTGGGCCGGGGTGGGCCACCAGGCGGGCCGCGGCCCGGTGCCGTGCACGGTCAGCGCCGCAGCCGGTACGAGTAGCCAGCGCAGCTCGAAGGATGGATGGAACTCGGGTGCGTAGCACCGCAGTTGTCGCTCGTCGAGACCTGACCGGCCGCGCGCGGTGGGGTAGACCGGGTGGTCCAGGAAGGCGGCCAGGCTGTCCAGGGCGAGACTGCCCAGCGGGCCGGTCCAGTCGGCCGGGTCGGTGCCGTAGCGAGCGGCCAACTCGGCCAGCACGGTTGGCTGTTCGGATTCGTGCAGGCGCATGGTCGCCAGGGTCTGCCGGCACTCCTCGGCGAAGGCGTCGTACCCGGGCCGGTCCGCGGGATCGGCGGCCTGCCGCAGCGTGGCGAGGATGGCGTCCAGCTCGGTCAGCGGCACCCCGGCGACCTCCAGCAGCGGTAGCCTGGCCACCAGTTCGCACTGGAATCCGTCGTCCGTCACCGGCAGCGCGAGGCCGGCCGCCCCGGCCCGGTACAGCCAGCGCCCGTCGGCGCGCTCGACCGTCGTGCCGTGCGTCCGCAACCCGGACACGTCCTCGCGCAGCAGCGCGCTGAGCACCCGCAGCGTCAACTCGGCCGCGGCGCTCACGGGGTGATCTCCCAGCGGTTGGCGGCGAGGAAGCCGGCCACCGCGCGGTCGACGGCCTCCTGGCACGGCCCGACGGCCCAGACCAGGCCCAGGTAGTCCCGGTTGGTGCGGTGGTGCTCGTGCCGCTCGCCGAGCGGGCGCAGCGGACGGTAGCGGAGCCGGACGCCGTCCGCCTCGCCGTCGTGGCGACCTCGGCCGCAGGGACCGCCGTCGTACGGATCGGGCGCGGCGGTGAGCCGGCCGGCCCGGTCGGCGCAGACCGCCCGGTGGCGGGCCCGCAGGTCGCGGCGGGCGCCGAGGTCGGCGGGGAGCGGGCGACCCAGGTGGGTGGCCAGCACCAGCTCGAAGTAGGGGAGTTCCAGCACCTGCGCCAGCAGCAGGTCGCACTGGTCGCCGATGGCACGGTAGTTGACCTCGACGATCCGGGCCCGGCCGTCCGGCTGGAGCACGAACTCGGTGTGGCAGGCCCCCAGACCGACCCCCAACGCGTCTAGCTGGCCGAGCAGTTGCTCCAGCACCGGCTGCGGATGGTCCGGGACGTACTCCAGCGCCACCTCGACGAAGTCCGGCGGGGGCGAGAGCTGGGTGCGGAAGCCGCCGAGCACGTGGCGGATGCGGCCGTCGCCCAGTGTCTCCAGGGTGTGCAGCCGGCCCTTGAGGAACTCCTCGACCAGCAGTGCCGCACCGGGCCGGCGGTGCCTGATCTCCCGGCAGTGCGCGGCCAGTTCGGCCTCGTCCGCGACCAGCACGACGTCCTCGCTGGCCACGCCCTCGCGGGGCTTGAGCACGACCGGGAACGGGATCCCGCCCAGCTCCGCCGGATCCTGTCCGGCGGGGAGCTCGGCCGCCCACACGGTGTCCAGGCCGGCGGCGGCCAGATGGCGGCGCAGCTCGGCCTTGTTCTTGGCCCGCAGGGTGGCCCGCCAGTCCTTGCCGGGCAGGCCGAAGTACTCGGCGGCCAAGGCGGCCTGGGTCTGCAGGTGGTCGCTGTTGCTGAACACCGCGGTGGGGGTGTGGTGCCGGGAGATCAGCCCGATCGCCTCGCGGAAGTCCCGGACATCGCACTCCAGCACCTCCAACTCGACTGGCAGGTCAGCGCGTTCGGCGTAGGCCGCACGGTGTGCCGGAGCGTCGTGGGTCAGCACGGTGACGTCGAGGCCGAGGGTCGCGGCGGCGGGCAGGAAGCCCTCGGTGACCGAGTCCGTCGGGTTGAGCGCGAGCAGGTAGAGCCGCATGGATTCCTCATCTGGTCGGGCTGAGGTCGTCGGCGACGGTGGCGACGGCCAGGGGTGGCCTGACCCGGGGACACGCGGCGCCCGGGGCGGAGCGGCCGACGGATCGGTTCTCAGCACGAGACGGGATCTTAGGTTAGGCAAACCTAAACAAGTCAAGCCGGAATCTGGAAAGTTCGGCCAATCCGGGATTTTCGACGACCGAGAAGGGATGAGTCGGAGCTTCTCTGGCGTCCCTCTGGTATCCGACGGCATGTAAGGTGAGGCTCACCTTATAAACTCCGGAGTGTGACGCATGCTCGACTCGCCGGTACTGCCCGTGGCCGCGGGGCTGCTCGCCGACTCCTGGCGACGGGTCGCCGACTGCGCGCCCGCGTTGGACGTCACGGTGCTGCCGGCCGCTCGGCCGACCGCCCCGGCGGGCTGGCTGCCGCTGATCGGGTCGGCCGAGCAGGTCGGCCGGGCGATCGCCGGCGAGGCGGACCGGATCCGAGTCGCACACGGTTGCGAACCACCGCTCCCGGTGGCCGCCTCGCGACTGCTGCACCACTACCTGTGGTCGCTCGGAGTGCTGGCCGGTGGCCCCTGGTACCTGGAGCGCCGGGTCCCACGACTGCGTCCGGAGCTGCTCCGGACCGACCCGGCGACGGGCGCCCTCGCCGTCCGTCCCAGCGGCTTCGCCTGCCTGCCCGACGACCCGGCGGCCGGCCGCCCCGGCGTCCGGGTGCTCCCCGGGGAGGCCGCGCTCCAGGCCGAACTGCGCTCTGCCGTGGCCGAGTCGGCCGAACCGCTGCTGGCCGCCTTCCGCCCCGTGCTGCGACGCGGACCACGGGCGCTGTGGGGCATGGTGGCGGACGACCTGGCCTCCGCCCTCTGGTACCTGGGCCGGATGCGCGGGGAGGAGGAACGGGCGGTCGCCGCAGCCACCGCCGCCCTGCCCGGCGGCACCCCGCCGTTCCCCGGCGCCGCCGACTTCCGCCGCCTGCCGGGCACCCGCGGGCGCACCCACCTCACCCGCACCCGCCTGGGCTGCTGCCTCTACTACGCCATCCGCCCCGCCGACGCCTGCCTCACCTGCCCGCGCACCACCGACGCCGAGCGGGTCCGCCGGCTGGAAGCGGCGGGCAGCTGAGGCAACGGCACGGGGCCGGCCGGCCGACCACGCGCGGGATCACCCCGGCCGGACCCCGGACTTCGAGTCCGGTGACGGCCGGGTGCCCGGGTCGGCGAACTCCCGTCTCACGAAGCTAACCTCCGGTCTCCCGGACCACCTCGCGGGGGTCCTTGTCGGGGCGCAGGCCGCGGAAGCGGGGGTGGCGCAGCCGGCCGTCCCGGGTCCACGCGGTGAAGGCGACCTCCACCACCAGCTCGGGGCGGACCCAGTGGGCTCCCGGTTCGGCGACGGGGTCGGCGAACGGCGGTCCGGGTTGCTCCAGCCGGTCGAGCACCGGGCGCAACCGGCGGAGCAGGGCGGCGTCGAATCCGGTGCCGACCTTGCCCGCGTAGCGCAGCCGGCCGTCCTGGTAGTGGCCCAACAGCAGGGCGCCGAAGCCGATCCGGCTGCCGGAGGGGTTGGTGAAGCCGCCGACCACCAGCTCCTGGCCGCTGGTGCACTTCAGCTTGAGCCAGGCGGGCGAGCGGTGCCGCACGTAGCGGCTGTCCGCGCGCTTGGCGATCAGACCCTCCCAGCCGTCCGCGCAGGCCTGGTCGAGTGGTGCCGGGCCGTTGCCGGTCCGGTGCTCGGTGAAGCGCAGCGGATCCTCGAACCGCACGGCCCGGGCGAGGAGACGCTTGCGGTCGCGGAGCGGCAGGCCGGTGGTGTCGTAACCCTCCAGGTGCAGCAGGTCGAAGAGGAAGTAGGTGACCTCGACCCCGGTCGCGAGGGCCCGGACCGGGTCGCTCAGCTGCATCCGGCGTTGCAGCCGTTCGAAGCTGGTGGCGCCCTCTGCGAGCGCGACGATCTCGCCGTCCACCACGAAGTGCCGGACGGGCTGGCGGGCGAGTGCGGCGACCAGCTCCGGGAAGCCGGCGTCCAGCGGCTTGCCGGTGCGCGAGACCAGCCGGACCCGGTCGCCGTCGCGGTAGCCGAGCGCGCGGATGCCGTCCAGCTTGCGTTCCAGCAGCCAGCCGGCGTCGAACACGCGCCGGTCGCTGGCGGTGGCCAGCATCGGGTGCAGTGCGGTCGGCACCGGGGCCGGGACGTGCGCCGGGGTGGCGGGCCGGGTCATCACGGTCCCCTTTCGACGGCGAACCCGTGCCTCCCATTCTCCGTCCGAGGCCGCCCTGCGGCCGTGTGGTGGGAAGCGCACCATGGAGGGGCCGGGTCGGCCGCAGGGCCGGCCGGTGCGCGACCGCGCGCGGTCGCCGCGGAGGGGTGCTGTCTCGGGGCGTCGAGACACGGATTCCGACACGAAGAACGGGAAACCGACCGGGCGGTGGTTCCGCGCAGGTCGAGGAGGTGGCGCCGATGGCCAGACCGATCTGGACCGGCACGCTGAGCTTCGGACTGGTCACCGTCCCGGTGGCGCTCTACTCCGCCACCGAGGACCACTCGGTGCACTTCCGGCAACTGCAACGCGGCACCTCCGACCGGGTCCGCAACCAGCGGGTGAACGAGCGCACCGGCCAGGAGGTCGGCTACTCCGACATCGTCAAGGGCTTCGAACTGGCCGACGGCGAGTACGTGGTGGTCGAGCCCGAGGAGCTGGAGCAGATCTCGCCCGGCCGTTCCAGGGCGATCGACATCAGCGGCTTCGTCGACCTCGCCGAGATCGACCCGATCTACTTCGACCGGACCTACTACCTCGGGCCGCGCGGCAAGGAGTACGCCCGGGTGTACCGGCTGTTGCACCGGGCGCTGAGCGAGACCAACCGGGCCGGCCTGGCCACCTTCGTGATGCGGGGCAAGCAGTACCTGGCGGCGGTCCGGGTGGAGGGCGACGTGCTGGTGCTGCAGACCATGCACTACGCGGACGAGGTCCGCGACCCGCACCGGGAGGTCGACAACCTGCCCGAGGACGGCGAGGTGCGCGAGAAGGAGCTGACGGCGGCCCGGCAGCTGATCGAGGCGCTGAGCGCGGACTGGGATCCGGAGGAGTACCACGACACCTTCACCGAGCAGGTACGCGAACTGGTGGAGGCGAAGCTGGAGGGCAAGGAGGTCGTGGTGGCCCAGCCGGCGCCGGAGAGCACGAACGTGGTCGACCTGATGGCGGTGCTGGAGCGGAGCCTCGAGGAGGCGGGCGCCGGCGCCGGCGCGGTCGCGGCGGAGCAGGGGGAGCGCGCCAAGGGCCGGGGTCGGAGCCGGAAGGCGGCCGGACCGGCGGCGGAGAAGCAGACCGGGGCGAAGGGCACGAGGGCGGCGAAGGCGCCCGACCTGGCCGCGATGAGCAAGACCGAGCTGTACCGGCTGGCGACCGAGCAGGGGATCCCGGGCCGCTCCACGATGAGCCGCGACGAGCTGCGACAGGCCCTGGGCGCTGCCGCCGGCAAGCCCCGGCGGCTGCACGCGGTGTCCTGAGCCGCGTGGGTCAGCGGGCGGAGGCAGGGTCCGGCTGCGGTTCGGGCGCGGGGTCCGGCTCCGGCTGCGGTTCCGGCGCGGGGTCCGGCCCGGGGAACGGGTCGGGACCAGGTCCGGGGAACGGGTCGGGGCCGGGTGGCGGCGGCACCGGCAGCGGCTCGGGCATCGGCGGTCGGATGTCGGGGTCGAGCGGGACGGGGATGCTCATCACGGACCTCCGGATCAAGCGTGGCGGTGGGCTCGGCGGGCGAGCGGCGCGTCCCCCCGTTCAGCCGCCTACCCCGGACGGACCGGGCGAACCGAGCGGGCCGGCCGAGCCAGCCGCGGCCGTTCACCCGGGCAGCCGGCAGGCCCCGGCGGGCTCGGTGAGCGAGCGGTGCGGGTCGCCGCCGGCCGCGACCCGGGCGGCCACCTGGTCCGCGGTGAAGACCAACTGCTCGGCCCGCTCGCAGGACTCGACCTCGGCCCAGGTCAGCGGCGTGGAGACGGTCGGCTGTGGCCGGGCCCGCAGTGAGTACGCCGCGATCGTGGTCTTGGCGCTGCTGTTCTGCGACCAGTCGACGAAGACCCGGCGCGGCCGCAGGTGCTTGGCCATCCGGTCCACCACCAGCTCCGGCCGGGCCGTCCGGAGCCGGCGGGCCAGCTGCCGGGCGTAGTCGTTCACCCGTTCGGCGGGGGTCTCGACCAGCGACACGGTCAGGTGCAACCCCTTGCTGCCGGTGGTCTTCGGCCACGCGGTCAGCCCGTCGGCGGTCAGCAGCTCCCGGGTCAGCAGCGCGACCTCGCAGCAGTCCAGCACGTCGGCGCCCTCGCCCGGGTCGAGGTCGATGATCAGCCGGTCGTGCGTCTCCGGGCGGGTGCGCCACTGCGGCACGTGGATCTCCAGGCAGCCCAGGTTGGCCGCCCAGACCAGTGTGGGCAGGTCGCCGACCACGGTCTGCCGCATGGTCTCGGCGCCGTGCGTCACCTCCAGCCCGGCCACCCAGCGCGGAGCGCCCGGCGGCACCCGTTTGGCCCAGAACCGCTCGCCGTCCACGCCTTCCGGCAGCCGCAGGAAGCTGGCCGGCCGGTCCCGCAGATGCGGCAGCATCGTCGCGCCGACCTGGGTGTAGTAGCGCAGCGCGGCGGCCTTGGTGAAGCCCGCGGCGGGATACAGCACGCGGTCGAGATGGGTCAGCCGCAGCCGTCGGCCCTCCAGCTCGGCGACGGTCGGGGTGGGGTCCGGATCCGGCATGCCTCCATCGCACGGCGTGAACCGCTCGCGCGCACGCCGGAGCGTGTGCGCGGCGGGAGCCTTCACGCCGTTCACCCGGACGGCCCGATTCGGGCGAACCGGCCAGGGGCACGCGTCCCGGGACGCCGCGCCGGACCGGGGCGGTCCCGAGGGGATGAGCCGATGGACCCGATCGCCGCGCTGGAGCGGATCGCCTTCCTGCTGGAGCGGGAGCACGCCTCGACGTACCGGGTGCGGGCCTTCCGCACGGCGGCCGACGCGCTGCGCTCGCGCACCGAGCTGCCGCGCACCACGGCCGGCCTGGCCGCGCTGCCCGGTCTCGGCCCGGTCACCGCGACCGTGGTCGTCGAGGCCCTCGCCGGCCGGACCCCCGACTACCTCGCCGAGCTGGAGGAGCGGGCGGCCCTCCCGGTGCTGGAACTGGACGCGCCGGCCGAGCGGTTGTACGCGGCGCTGCGCGGGGACTGCCACCTGCACTCCGACTGGTCGGACGGCGGCAGCCCGATCGAGCTGATGGCCCGGACCGCGCGTGAACTCGGCCACGACTGGGCGGTGTTGACCGACCACTCGCCACGGCTGACCGTCGCACGCGGCCTGAGCCCCGAGCGGCTGCGTGAACAGCTCGGCCTGGTAGCCGAGTTGAACAACCGGCTGGCGCCGTTCCGACTGCTCACCGGCATCGAGTGCGACATCCTCGACGACGGCTCGCTCGACCAGGAGGACGACCTGCTGGCCGAGCTGGACGTGGTGGTGGCCTCGGTCCACTCCCAACTGCGGATGCCGGCACCGGCGATGACCCGGCGGCTGCTGGCGGCGGTGGCCAACCCCCTGGTGGACGTGCTCGGTCACTGCACCGGCCGGCTGGTCGCGGCGCGCCCGGACAACCCGCGCGGCGCGGGCAAGGAGCGACCGGAGTCGGTCTTCGACGCGGCGGAGGTCTTCGCCGCGTGTGCCGAACACCGGACCGCAGTGGAGATCAACAGCCGCCCCGAGCGGCTCGATCCGCCGATACGCCTGCTGCGCCTGGCCGAACAGGCCGGCTGCCTCTTCGCGTTGGACACCGACGCGCACGCGCCGGGCCAACTCGCCTGGCAGCCCTTCGGCTGCGCCCGTGCCTCGGCGGCCGGTGTCCCGCCCGCCCGGGTGATCACCACCTGGACGGCGGCGCAGTTGCTGACCTGGACCCGCACGGGCCGCCGGCCGCGGTGAATGCCGTCACTCGAGGCCCGCTGACTATGTATATTAGGCGAACACCTAGAGTTCCTAGGTAAGTGAGCAGGGGAGGGGGAACTGGTGTCTGAGCTGACGTCATCCCGAAACGGAGCACGGATATCCACGTCGAGCGGCCCGGACGACGGCCCGCGCGGCCTTGACCGCTCGTCGGTGCGCATCGCGCTGATCCTGGTGCTCGGCGGGTTCGTCGCGTTGCTGGACAGCACGGTGGTCGGGGTGGCCGTGCACACCCTCGCGGGCGCCTTCGCCGCCGACCTCGCGGACACCCAGTGGGTGACCACCGGCTACCTGCTGGCGCTGGCGGCGGTCATCCCCGCCACCGGCTGGGCGGCCCGGCGGTTCGGCGCGACCTCGGCCTGGCTGGGGTCGCTCGGGGTCTTCCTCGTCGGGTCGGTGCTGTGCGGGTCGGCCTGGTCGCTGGGGAGCCTGGTGCTCTTCCGGGTGGTGCAGGGGATCGGGGCCGGCGGGCTCTTCCCGCTCTCCCGAGTGATCGTCATGGAGGTGGCCGGTCGGGAGCGGTTGGGGCGGATGACGGCCCTGATGGCCGTCCCGGTATCGGTGGCGCCGATCGTCGGCCCGGTGGCCGGGGGTGCCGTCCTCGCGGGGCTGTCCTGGCGGTGGGTGTTCCTGCTCAACGTCCCGATCCTGCTGGCGGCGATGGTGCTCTCCGCGCTCTTCATCCCGCGGTCGCGTGCCGCGGACGTCGGCCGGCTCGACGTCCTGGGGCTGCTCTGCGTGAGCGGTGGGATCACCGCGCTGCTCTTCGGTCTGAGCGGCCTGGGCGAGGGGCGCGCGGTGACGGCGCCCGAGGTCGGGCCCGCGCTGCTGCTGGGCGTCGCGCTCCTGGGCGGTCACGCGACTCGGGCGGCCCGTTCGTCGGCGCCCGGGATCGTGGAGCTGAGCCTGTTCCGCGACCGGGCCTTCACCGCCTCGGCCGCGCTGGGCTTCCTCGCGAACGCGGGGCTCTTCGCGGCGGCCTTCCTGGTGCCGCTCTTCTGCCAGCAGGCGGGCGGTGCCGGCGCCCTGGACGCCGGGCTGGTCCTGGCGCCGCAGGGGCTGGGCTCGCTGGTCGCGGTGCTGCTGGTCGGCCGGCTGGTCGACGTGGCCGCCGCGCGGGCGCGGACGATGGTGTTGGCCGGGCTGCTGCTGGTCGCGCTCGGCACGGTTCCGTTCGCCCTGGTCGGGTCCGGATCGGCGCACCTGTCGCCGTCCGGGGCACTCCTGCTCGGTGCGCTCTTCGTCCGCGGCATCGGGCTGGCCTTCGCGGTCGCGCCGACCATGAAGACGCTCTACCACTCGTTGCCCGTGGCCCAGGTCCCGGCGGCGACCACGGCCAACGCCATCGGCCAGCAGGTGGGCGGCGCGGCCGGTACCGCGGCGGTGGCGGTGGTGCTCCAGCGCTGCACCGACCGGGGTGACGCGGTGGCGGGCTTCCACGCGGCGTTCTGGGTGACGCTGGGCCTGATCGCCCTGGCGGCGGCGCCGGCGTCGTTCCTCCCCGACGGCAACGGCAACGGCAACGGCCCGGCCAGCGGGCGGAGCCGCTCCGGCAGGTAGCCGGGCACCCGTCACCGGCGGCAAGGATCACCGCACCGGCACCCGCACGTCCTGCCGCCCACCCGCCGGCACCGCGGTCAGAGGGCCGCGCCGCCCGGGAGGAGGTCGCCGAATGGGACGATGCCGTTCCATGACGGACGACAACTCCCTTACGCCCCAGGCCGGGCAGACCGGGCTCATCGTCAGGATCCCGGAGGCCGAGCCAGCCGTCCGCGCATGGCGCGAACGGCTGGATCCCTCAGCCCGGGCCGGTGTGCCGGCGCACGTGACCGTGCTCTTCCCGTTCCTCCGGGAAGCCCGGATGGACGCCCGGGTCCGGGCCGCCATCGCTGACACGCTGGGGGCCCACCGACCCTTCGACCTGCGGTTCGAGACCTGCGGCAGGTTTCCCGGGATCCTGTACCTCGTTCCCGAGCCCGACCGGGAACTTCGCCGGCTCACTCGGGCGATCGCCGATCGATGGCCCGAAGTCCCGCCGTTCGGCGGTCGGTTCACCGACCTCGTGCCGCACCTGACGATCGCCCAGGGCCAGCGGGCCGACACCCTGGACGAGGTGGAGGCCGCCCTCGCCGGCGTGCTCCCCATCACGGCGCACATCTCGTCGGTCGACCTCATGGCGCACGACGGCACCAGGTGGTGGCAGCGGGCGTCCTTCGCGCTGCGGGGTGGTCAGCCCTCCCTGGTGAGGTCGCCGGAGTAGCCGCTGACCGTCAGGTGGAGGCTGCCGTTGCTGTTGACGGTGTAGACCTGCGGGTCGGAGTCGGGGGTGCAGCCGTTGCTCGCGCTGCCCTGGGCGGTGGTCAGGACCAACCGGCCGGACCCGGCGGTGGTCAGGAGCGCGCTGCTGTCGCAGTAGCTACCTCCGGCGCTGTTGCGGATGGCACCGACCGCGGAGCCGGGTCGCCCCTGGACGATGGTGATCTGGAAGCCGACGGGGGTCGGGAAGGCCGAGCTGGTCAGGGTGCCGCGCCAGCTGCCGAGGAACGCCGCCGCGATCGGGCCGGAGTGGGTGCCGCCGTTGCCGTTGGAGAGCCAGACGGCGGTGCCCGCCACCACGGCGGCCAGGGCGGCCGCGACCGCCGCCAGTGCCCAGCCGCGCCGGGGCCGGGCCGGAGCGGTGGGAGGGGCGGCGGGAGCCGGCGCGGTCCAGGCGGGGAGGGGAGCGGGCGCGGCCGGAGGGACCGGTCCTGGGTGGCTCGTCGGCTCGGCGGGCGTCCAGGCCGTCGGCGGCGGGCCGAACCGGCCGGTCGGCGCACCGGCGCCGCCCGTGCCACCGGTTGCGCCCGTTCCGGTCGAGGGCCCGCCGGCCTCCGTCGCCGGCGCGGCCGTGGGCACGTCCTCGCCCGCCCCGTCGAGGTCCAGCAGCTCCACCGCGAGCCGTGCCACCGACGCCGCGACGGCCGGTGGCAGCCAGTCCTCGGCGCCCGGGGCCGGCAGCGCCTGCCCGCCGGCGGCGAGCAGGGCGCGCAGCTCGTCCGGGGTCGGCCGGTCGGCCGGCTGCTTGGCCAGGCAGGCCAGCACCAACACCCGCAGCTCCTCGTCGAGTTCGCCGAGCTCCGGGGCCTCGTGCAGCACCCGGTAGAGCAGCACCGGCGCGCTCACCCCCTCCCCGAACGGCGGGGTGCCGCTCGCCGCGAACGCGAGCACGGCGCCGAGCGAGAAGACGTCGCTGGGCGGGCCGGCGGCCAGCCCCTGGGCCTGCTCGGGGGAGAGGTAGCCGGGCGAGCCGACCACGAAGCCCGAGCGGGTGAGCGCGGTCGCCGCGTCCAGCGCCCGGGTGATGCCGAAGTCGATCAGCCGTGGCCCGTCCAGCGCCAGCAGCACGTTGGACGGCTTGACGTCCCGGTGCACCAGCCCGAGCCGGTGCACCGCACCGAGGGCCTCGGCCAGCCCGATGCCGAGCGAACGGGCCGCCGCCGTCGGCAGTGGCCCGAACTCCCGTACGGCGCTGCCCAGTGAGGGGCCGGCGACGTAGCCGGTGGCGACCCACGGATGGTCGCTCTCGGTGTCGGCGTCCAGCACCGGAGCGGTCCACCGCCCGCCGACCCGGCGAGCCGCCGCGACCTCCTGCCGAAAGCGGGCACGGAACTCCTGGTCGGTGGCGTACTCGCGGTGCACCGTCTTCACGGCGACGGTCCGGCCGCCGGGCGTGCGTCCCAGGTAGACCTGGCCCATGCCACCGGCGCCGAGCCGGCGGAGCAGCCGGTACCCGCCGAGTTGCCGAGGGTCCTCCGGTCGCAGAAACTCCATGCCCCACCCGCTCCGTCGTCGCGTTCTTCCCACGGCAGACGGTAGCGGCCGTGGGGGTGGTCTGACGATCGGATCGGGTGGCTCCGGACGTTGACACCGCGTCCGCCCGCTCTCTAGCGTGGGGCCGCCTCCGACTACCGGCCTGTAGGGACCACCATGCCTGCCGAGCGCCCGTACGACCTCGTGCTCTTCGGCGCGAGTGGCTTCACCGGCGGGCTGACCGCCGAGTACCTGGCCCGCAACGCGCCGGCCGAGTGCCGCTGGGCGCTCGCGGGCCGTGACCCGGCCAAGCTGACGGCGCTGCGCGAACGGCTGACGGCGATCGAACCGCGCTGCGCCGACCTCCCGTTGCTCCGCGCCGACGCGACGGACCGGGCCGCGCCGCGGGAGGTCGCGGCCTCGGCCCGGGTGGTGGCCTCCACCGTCGGCCCCTACCTGCGTTACGGCGAACCGCTGGTGGCCGCCTGCGCCGAGGCCGGCACCGACTACCTCGACCTGACCGGCGAGCCCGAGTTCGTGGACCGGATGTACCTGCTGCACCACCAGCGCGCGGTGGAGACCGGCGCTCGGCTGGTGCACTCCTGCGGGTTCGACTCGATCCCGCACGATCTGGGGGTGCTCTTCACCGTCGGCCTGCTGCCCGCCGACGTGCCGGTCCGGGTGCGCGGCTTCGTGCGGGCCGGTGGCACCTTCTCGGGCGGCACCTTCGCCTCCGCGCTGACCGCCGTCTCCCGCCCGCGGGCCGCCGCGCGGATCGCCCGGGCCCGACGGGCCGCCGACCCCCGGCCGGCCGGTCGGCGGATCCGCACCTCGGCGGACCGGCCGGGCTGGTCCGCCGAGGCCCGCGCCTGGGCCTGGCCGCTGCCCACCATTGATCCGCAGGTGGTCGGCCGATCGGCGGCGGCGCTGTCCGGCTACGGGCCCGACTTCGGTTACCGCCACTACGCGGCGGTCAAGCGGCTGCCGGTCGCGCTGCTCGGCACCGCGGGACTCGGGCTGTTCGTCGGTGCCGCCCAACTCCCCGCACTCCGAAGGACGTTGGAGGGCCTGCGAAAGCCGGGTGACGGCCCTGCGGCGGCGCGGCGGGCGCGGTCCTGGTTCACCGTGCGGTTCGTCGGGGAGAGCGGTGGACGGCGGGTGTTCACCGAGGTCTCCGGCGGCGACCCGGGCTACACCGAGACGGCCAAGATGCTCGCGGAGTCGGCGCTCTGCCTGGCCTTCGACGAACTGCCGCCGACCGCCGGCCAGGTGACCACCGCGGTGGCGATGGGTAGCGCGCTGATCGACCGGTTGACCGCGGCGGGGCTGCGGTTCACGGTGTTGGACGGGCCACCCAGGACTCCGCCGGGCCGGGCGCCGGGCCTCAACAGGCCTCCCGCGGTGCGGGGTTGACGGCGACCTCCAGTCCCTGGTGCTGCCGGGCGGCCGCCACCAGCACGCCACTGACCCCGGCCGGCAGGTCGAGGTGGTGCGCGAGCCAGTCGGCGTCGTGACCGTGGGTGGCGAGCACCCAGGCGGTGTGCAGGCTCTCCGGGACGGGCGTCGCCGGGTCCGGCAGGAACCGGCGGACGGCCTCCAGTGGGAACCCGTCCAGCGCCTCGGGTGCGAACGGCTCGTCGTCCGGCTCGGCCGGCGCGGGCGCCGGGATCGCTCCGGTCTGCCGGTGCCGGTGCGCGTGGACGACCAGGGCGATCGCGCCGAGGGCCAGGCCGAGTGCGGCGACCGCGAGCAGCACCCCGCCGACGGCGGGCCGCGCCGGCACCGGGGTCAGCCCGAGCGCCACGATCTCCATGGCCAGCAGGGTGAGCACGCCGAGGACGACGGTGCCTTCGCGGGACCGGGGGTGGGGGAGTGCACGCATGGCCGCCTCCTTACCTTCTCCATGGTGCCGCCGGGGCGGCCCGCCCGGGAAGGACCACCCCTGGTGTTCGACAGCTCGCGCCGGGTGACCGGAGTGCGCCGCCCGCGTGCTCAGCCGGCCGCGGTGGTCACGGCGTCCGGGTCGAACTTGTAGCCGATCTGGCGGACCGTCGTGATCACCGAGCGGTAGGCCGGCCCGAGCTTCCGGCGCAGCCGCGCGACGTGTGTGTTCACCGTGCGGGTGTCGGTCGGAACGCCCTGCCCCCAGACGCTCGACATGAGTTGGCGCCGGGTCAGGACCTGGAGCGGATGGGCCGCCAGGTGGGTGAGCAGCTCGAACTCCATGTAGGTGAGATCCAGCCGGCGGCCCTCCAGCACGGCGGTGCGCTGGCCGTCGTCGATGACCAGTGCGGCCAGCGGTTGCAGGCGGCTCGGGCCGGGCTCGGCGGGAGTGCTGACGGGGCGCGGCGCCGGGCTGGGCGCGGCCGGTCCGGTTGCGGGCAGGGCCACCGAGCAGTCGTGGTGGATCCGGGCGATCCGGGGGTAGCACAGAGGCATCATTGCTCCTTCGTCGCGTGCGGGCGGCTTTCACTCAACTGACGTGACGTCAGTTCTCGGGCCGCCAGGCGGCTTCCAGTCGCGGCGAGCCGCCCGGGCCGGGCACGGTCCGCCAGTGCGCGCGCGGCGCGCCGGCGCGCCGGACCGTCGCCCCGCTCGGCGTGGGTGCCTGGGCGGCGATGGCCTGGATGACCGGGCTGTCCAGCGGGCTGTCGGCCAGCCGCCCGATGACCCGGGCGAGCACGTCGCGCAGCGGGCGGCGCTGCGGTGCGCTGGCCGGGCGGGCGATCGGGTGGTGGAACGCGGTGAAGACGGACATGACCGGGTGACCTCCGGACGGATGGCGTGCGGGCCGAATGCGGCACGGCACGTGCGGGTGACGGGTGTGAGGGCGCGCTGCGCACGGCCCCGGCGGCCCCGACGCGGTGGCGCGTGACGGACCTCGTCAGCGCGTGTCGCGGGCGGACCGGGCCGCTCGGAGTCCGGGCCGCGGGCGGCCCGGACTATGGGTACTGGGATCCATGGGCGCTCGCCTCCTCCCGGTGTTCGCGACGGTCTGCCCGTCTCGGCCGCAGCAGGGCGTGGGCCGGCTCGAAACGGCCGGTCGCCCCGCGTGGTGTGCTCCAACTCGGCTGAGTCGGAAGGTTTTTGAGATCGATCGATCCCGCAGTTGGTGGACCAAACCCAAGCCAGCATAGTCCGGTCCGGCTCGGTGTCCGCGCCCTTGACGGAACCCTGACGTGACGTGAACGCGGGGTTGTCGCGGACGCCGGGTGGCCGGGCGTCAGGCGTCCGGAGCCGGCCGTCCGGTGCCGGACCGGGCCGCCCGCTCGACGATGGCGTGGGCCGCGGTCGACGGCAGGTCCAGGTGCTGGGCCAGCCAGGGCGCGCGGTGTCCCTGCATGGCCAGCAGGTAGGCGGTGTGCACCCGGGCGTCGTAGGCGACGTCGGGCGAGGTGGTGGCGGCGAAGTCGCGGGCGTCCAGCAGGTAGCGGCGCGGCGTGCCGTCGTGCAGGGTGAGCCGCAGCGACCCGCGCACGGCGGGTGCCGTGGGGAGAACGGGGACGACCGGGGCGGTCCGGGCGGCTGGTGCGGCGGCGGGGCGCCGGTAGCCGCGGATCGCGCGGAGCAGGCGTCCGCCGGAGTGCCGGCGGGCGGTCTCCGGGCGGCCGAGGACGTGCGGCAGGGCGACCATGGTCATGGCGGAACCTCCAAGGCGGGCAAGGCCGTTGGACGGCACGCGGAAACCCGGTGTGGCGGCCCCGGGAACGGGGCGGGCAAGCCGGGAGCGGGTCAGCGCGGGCCGGAGGCGGGCGGATACGGGCGGTCACCGAACCGGAGAAGGGCCGGTGCGCCCGGACTACTCGGACTGCTTCCACTACTCGGACCGTTGTCCATGACGCTCGCCTCCTTCCGGTCGGGGCGGTTCTCGCCTCGTACGCGGCAAGGAACGGACCAGCACGAAACTGCTGGTTCACCCCAACTCGTCAGAGCTTTGGCACTCCACGGCGTGATCCCTCCCGAAGGTGGGAAGCCACTTGGGATCAACCCTTAATTCGGGAAGATCTGTCCTGAACCTGGGCGTCTCTCGACGTCGTCGGGTCAGTGGCCTGTGTCCGTGAAGAGGCCTCACCGAACGAGGTGCCTCCTGCAAACGTTGGCAACTATAGACCCTTCGGGCGACCGGCGTCAGCCGTCGGGAGTCAGGCGTCCAGTTCGGCGAGCACCTCGGTGAGCCAGTCGATCCAGAAGGTCTCCAGCCGGATTCCGCCGCGCAGCACCAGGTGGTGCAGCCGGTTCTCCTCGGCCGACCGCTCGGCCGGGAAGTCGCGCCGCTCGATCTCCGCGTACTCGGCCAGTCGCGTTCGGTGCAGGGCGAGGTGCCGGCGCAGCTCGTCGACCAGGCCGTCCGTGCCGACCACCGCCGCCGCCCGCAGCCGGACCAGCAGGGCGTCGCGGATCGCCTTCGGCTCGGCGGGCTCGGCCACCCAGGTGGCCAGCTCGGCCCGGCCGGCCGGCAGCACCTCGTACTCCTTGCGCTGCCCCCGGGTGGGGGTGGTCTGTGGGAGCGCGCGGATCAGCCCGGCCTGTTCCAGCTTGCCCAGTTCGCGGTAGATCTGCTGGTGCGTGGCGGACCAGAAGAACCCGATGGACTTGTCGAACCGACGGGTCAACTCCAGCCCGGAGGACGGCTTTTCGAGCAGCGCGGTGAGGATCGCGTGCGGTAGCGACATGGTCGGCCAAGCCTCCGGTGCGGTGCGGGCGGCGGGCGCGCGGAGCGGACCGCCGGCCCGTCCCGCGTGCGGGTGCTTGGGGGAAGCCTAGGGCCTGCCTTGGGTGGGACGGGCCGGTCAGATGGTGGCGGCCAGCTCGGTGCCCTGGCGGATCGCCCGCTTGGCGTCGAGTTCGGCGGCCTCGTCCGCGCCGCCGATCAGGTGCGCATCGAGGCCCCGGGCGCGCAGCTCCTGGTACAGGTCGCGCCGGGGCTCCTGGCCGGTGCAGAGCACGACGGTGTCCACCGCGAGGGTGCGACGCTCGCCGTCGACGGTGAGGTGCAGGCCCTCGTCGTCCACGTGGTGGTAGGTGGCGCCGGCGATCATGGTGACCCCGCGGTGTTTGAGCTCCGTGCGGTGGATCCAGCCGGTGGTCCGGCCGAGACCGGCACCGACCTTGCCGGGCTTGCGCTGCAGCAGGTGGACGGCGCGCGGCGGGGCGGCCCGCTCGGGCCGGCGCAGGCCGCCGGGCGCGCGGTACTCGGGGTCGATGCCCCACTGGCGGTAGAAGGCCTGTGGGTCACGGTCGGCCGCGGTGGCCGGCCGGCCGGTCTGGTCGGTCTGGTCGGTGAGGAACTCCGCGACGTCGAACCCGATGCCGCCCGCGCCGATGATCGCCACCCGCTCGCCGACCGGCGCGCCGTCCCGCAGTACGTCGAGGTAGCCGAGCACGCTCGGGTGGTCGACGCCCGGCAGCTCGGGAACGCGCGGGGTGACCCCGGTGGCGAGCACGATCTCGTCGAAGTCGGCCGTGGCGAGCCGGTCGGCGGTGACCGTCGAGCCGAGCTCCAACTCGACGCCGAGGTTGTCGAGTTGGTTGCGGTAGTAGCGGATGGTCTCGTCGAACTCCTCCTTGCCGGGCACTCGGCGGGCGATGTTGAGCTGCCCGCCGATCCGCTCGGCGCTGTCGAAGAGCGTGACCCGGTGCCCGCGTTCGGCGGCCGCGGTGGCGAAGGCGAGCCCGGCCGGGCCGGCGCCCACCACGCCGATTCGCTTGCGGCGCTTGGTCGGTGCGAGCACCAACTCGGTCTCGTGGCAGGCTCGCGGGTTGACCAGGCAGGAGGTGAGCTGACCGCTGAAGGTGTGGTCCAGGCAGGCCTGGTTGCAACCGATGCAGGTGTTGATCGACTCGGGCTTCCCGCGCCGGGCCTTGGCGACGAACTCCGGGTCGGCCAGCAGCGGGCGGGCCAGCGAGACCAGGTCCGCGCAGCCGTCGGCGAGCAACTGCTCAGCCAGTTCAGGGGTGTTGATCCGGTTGCTGGTGATCAGCGGGATCCCGACCGCGCCCATCAGCTGCTTGGTCACCCAGGTGAAGGCGCCGCGCGGCACGGAGGTGGCGATGGTGGGGATCCGGGCTTCGTGCCAGCCGATCCCGGTGTTGATGACGGTGGCGCCGGCCGCCTCGATCTCCCGGGCCAGGGTAACCACTTCGGCGAGCGAGGAGCCGCCGGGCACCAGGTCCAGCATGGAGAGCCGGTAGATCAGGATGAACTCCGGGCCGAGCGCGGCGCGCACCCGGCGGACGATCTCGACCGGGAACCGGATCCGGTCGCGGTACTCGCCGCCCCAGCGGTCCTCGCGGTGGTTGGTGGCGGCGGCGATGAACTCGTTGATCAGGTAGCCCTCGGAGCCCATGATCTCGACGCCGTCGTAGCCGGCCGCGCGGGCCAGCCGGGCGGCCCGGACGAAGTCCTCGATGGTCTGTTCCACCTCCTCGTCGGCCAGCGCGCGCGGGGTGAACGGGCTGATCGGTGCCTGCAGCGGGCTCGGCGCGACCAGGTCCCGGTGGTGCGCGTAGCGGCCGAAGTGCAGCAGCTGGAGGGCGATCCGGCTGCCCTCGCGGTGCACGGCGGTGGTCACCACGCGGTGCTGCTCGGCCTCGGCCTCGGTGGTCAGCTTGGCGCCGCCGGCCCACGGGCGGCCCTGCTCGTTGGGCGAGATCCCGCCGGTCACCATCAGGCCGACGCCGCCCCGGGCGCGAGTGGCGTAGAACTCGGCCAGTCGCTCGAAGCCGCCCGGGGCCTCCTCCAGTCCGACGTGCATCGAGCCCATCACCACCCGGTTGGGCAGCGTGGCGAAGCCCAGGTCCAACGGGCTCAGCAGGTGGGGGTACGCGCTCATCCAGGGCCTCCTCACACGGACTCGTCGAGAACTTTCTAGACCAGCGCATGGGATTGTGCAACTAGGTGCATAAAGACGGACGGCGCGACTATGCGCTCGTTGGATGGATCGGCGCGCTTCTAGAATGGCTGGTTATGGAACTGCGTCAGCTGCGCTACTTCGTCACCGTCGCCGAAGAGGCGAACTTCACCCGGGCCGCGGCCCGACTGCATGTCGCCCAGCCCGGGGTGAGCGCGCAGATCCGGCTGTTGGAACGGGAGTTGGGGCAGGAGCTGCTGGACCGGTCGGGCCGCGCGGTGCGGCCCACCGAGGTCGGCGCCGCCGTCCTGCCGTACGCGCGGGCCGCGCTGGCCGCGGTGGACGCCGCGCGGCAGGTGGTCGACGAGTTCGCGGGGCTGGTGCGCGGACGGATCACGGTCGGCATGGTGACCTCGTTCGGCCCGTCCATCGACCTGGCCGGACTACTGGCCGGCTTCCACCTGGACCACCCGGCCGTGGAGATCGGCCTCACCGAGGACACCTCCGAACGCCTGCTCCAGGCGCTGGCGGTCGGCACGCTCGACCTGGCGATCGTCGCCCCGCTCGCCGCACCGCCGGCCGGCCTGGCCCACCAGGTGGTGGTCGACGAGGCGCTCGTCGTGGGTGTCGGTCCGGACGATCCGCTGGCCGGCCGGGCCGCTGTCCGGCTCGCCGAGCTGGCCAACCGGCCGCTGATGAGCCTGCCGCACGGCACCGGGCTGCGCGCCACGGTGGAGGAGGCCTGCGCGGCGGCGGGGTTCCGGCCGCGGATCGCGTTCCAGGCCGCCGATCCGAACGCGCTGGCCCGGTTGGCCTGCCGTGGTCTGGGGGTCACCGTCCTGCCCGAGCTGCTGGCCCGCTCCTACCAGCCGGAGCTGCGCGTCCTCCGGGTCGCGGGGGCGTCACTGCGCGGGCGGCTGGCCCTGGCCTGGCGGACGGACGGGCACCCGGGCCCCGCGACCCGCGCGCTGGTGGCGCACGCTCGGGCCGCCCTTCCGGAGGTGTCCGCCTGACCCCTCGCTCCGCTCACTGGCGCCCGGCATCCGGGGCCGCGCCCGCGTCCGCACCCCGGGCGGGCCCGCCCGGAGAGCGGTACGCTGCGCGCGGGGGAGCGGGCCAAATCGCTTCGAGGGAGGCAGGGTTGAAGCAGATCACTCCGCTGGACCAGGGCTGGACGCTGGGCCCGGCCGCCGCGGATCGGCTCCCCGCGCAGGCTCCGCCCGGGCTGCGGGCCGGGCAGGTGGTCCCCGCCGAGGTGCCCGGGTGCGTGCACACGGATCTCCTCGGCGCCGGTCTGATCCCCGATCCCTTCCTGGACCGCAACGAGTTCGACGTCGCCTGGGTGGGCCGGGCCGACTGGCGCTACGACACCGTGCTGCCCGCCCCTCCGGCCGGGTTCGAGCGCACCGACCTGGTCTTCGACGGCCTGGACACGGTCGCCGAGATCACCCTGCGCGGCCACCGGCTCGGCAGCACCCGCAACATGCACCGCGGCTACCGCTTCGACGTGACCGGCCTGCTCGCCGAACCCGCCCGGGAGCCGGACCCCGCCGCGCTCACCGTCCGTCTCGGCTCCGCCCACGCCGAGGCCGAAGCCGTCCGCGCCCAGCTCGGCGACCGCCCCAACGCCTACCCCGAGCCGTTCAACCACATCCGCAAGATGGCCTGCGCCTTCGGCTGGGACTGGGGGCCGACCCTGGTCACCGCCGGGATCTGGCGCCCGGCCCGGCTGGAGCACTGGAGCACGGCGCGGCTGGCCCGGGTCCGCCCGCTGGTCACCGTCGACGCCGACGGCACGGGCCGGGTCGAGCTGCACCTCGACCTGGAGCGCACCCCCTCCGGCGCCGCCCGCCCGCTGGCGGTCCGGATCCGGGTCGGCGGGACGGCCCGGGAGGAGGTGGTCCAGGAGGCCGCCGTCGCGTCCGGCGCACTCACCACCACGGTCGCCGTGACCGTCCCGCGCCCCGACCTCTGGTGGCCGCGCGGCTACGGCGAACAGCCGCTGTACGAATGCGAGATCGTCCTCTCCGACGCCGTCGACGCCACCCCGCTGGACAGCTGGCGGCGCAGGATCGGCTTCCGGGCCGTCCGGCTGGACACCTCCGCCGATCCGCACGGCACCGCCTTCACCCTGCTGCTCAACGGCGAACGGCTGTTCGCCCGCGGGGTCAACTGGATCCCCGACGACGTCTTCCCCTCCCGGGTCACCCGCGAGCGCTACCGCCACCGGCTGCGGCAGGCCGCCGAGGCGGGGGTGAACCTGGTCCGGGTCTGGGGTGGCGGCATCTACGAGAGCGAGGAGTTCTACGACGCCTGTGACGAGTTGGGTCTGTTGGTCTGGCAGGACTTCCCGTTCGCCTGCGCCGCCTACCCCGAGGAGCAGCCGCTGCGCGGCGAGGTGGCGGCCGAGGCCCGGGAGAACGTGGTCCGGCTCGCCCCGCACCCGAGCCTGGTGCTGTGGAACGGCAACAACGAGAACCTCTGGGGCTTCCGGGACTGGCAGTGGGAACCCCAACTGGCCGGAGACAGCTGGGGTGAGGGCTACTACCTCGGTCTGCTGCCGCGGATCACCGCGGAACTCGACCCGACCCGGCCGTACTGGGCGGGCAGCCCGTGGTCCGGTTCCTGGGCGCACCACCCCAACGACCCGGCGCACGGAACCCATCACTCCTGGGAGGTCTGGAACAGTCGCGACTACACCGACTACCTAGGCCAAGTGCCGCGCTTCGTCGCCGAGTTCGGCTGGCAGGCGCCGCCCGCGTACGCCACCCTCCGGCGGGCGCTGAGCGACGATCCGCCGGCCGCCGACTCGCCCGGCATGCTGCACCACCAGAAGGCCACCGACGGCAACGCCAAGCTGGCGCGCGGCCTGGAGCGGCACTTCGCGCCACCCGCCACCTTCGACGAATGGCACTACCTCACCCAGCTCAACCAGGCCCGCGCCGTCGCCGTCGGGATCGCCCACTGGCGCTCGCACTGGCCGCGCTGCGCGGGCACCGTGCTCTGGCAGCTCAACGACTGCTGGCCGGTGACCTCCTGGGCCGCCGTGGACGGTGACGGTCGCCCCAAGCCGCTTCTCCACGAGCTGCGCCGGCTCTACGCGGACCGGCTGCTCACCTTCCAACAGCGGGACGGGCTGACCGTGTTGGCCGTCGACAACCAGTCGGCCGAGCCGTGGTCGTGCGCCGCCCGGGTGCGCCGGTTGCGGGCGGACGGCAGCATGGTGGCCGAGGAGCTGCTGAGCGTCGTCGCACCCGCTCGCACGGTCGCCGTGCTGCCGCTGCCCGAGCGGCTGACCGCCTTCGCCGACCCGACCGGGGAGTTGCTCTGCGTCGACACGGAGGTGGACGGCACGGACGGTCTGCGCGACATCCGACTCGGCTGCCCGGACCGGGAGTTCGGCTACCCGCCGGGCCGCGGCGAGCTCACGCTGCTGCCCGCCACGGCCGAGGGTGAGGTCCGACTGCGCTTCACCGCCCGGACCCTGGTCCGCGATCTGCTGGTGCAGGCCGACCGGCTCGGCCCGCGGGCGGTGGTCGACCGCGGGCTGCTGACCCTGTTGCCCGGTGAGAGCGCGGTGTTCACGGTCCGCGGCCTGGATCGCGCGGAACGGGCCGCGCTCACGCCCGAGCGGCTGGCGGCGGTGCTGTTCAGCGCGAACCGGGTGCGCTCGACGGTGTGTTAGCCAGCGGTACCTCGTGGTCCGAGCCGGCCAGCAGGGCCGCGAGGTACTGCGCGCTGCGCAGGGCCGCCTCGGTCATCGCCGTCCGGGTCATGCCGGCGATGTGCGGGGTGAGCAGTGCGGCCTCGATGCCGAACAGCGGTGAGGCGAAGGCGTGGTGCTCGTCGGCGAAGGTGTCCAGCGCGGCACCCGCCAGCGGGTGGTCGCGGTCGCGCAGCGCCCGGGCCAGTGCCGCCTCGTCCACGACCCCGCCGCGCGCGGTGTTCAGCAGCAGCGCGCCGGGGCGCAGCAGGGCGAGTTCGCGCTCGCCGATCAGCCCTCGGGTCCGCGCGGTCAGCGGGGTGTGCAACGAGACCACGTCGCTGCCGGCGAGGAGTTCGGGCAGGGAGGCGGCGCGACGCACGTCGTACGCGGCGGCCTGCCGCTCGGTCAGCCGGGGGCCGTGCGCCAGCACCGGCATGCCCAGTGCGCGGGCCCGTCGGGCCAGTGCCCGGCCGATCAGCCCGAACCCCACCACGCCCAGGGTCAGTTCGGCCAGCTGCCGGGGCTGCCCGGCCGGTGCCCCGCGCCACACCCCGCGGTGCGAGTGGCTGTTGTGAACCGCCAGATTCCGGCTCAGCGTGAGCAGTTGGGCCAGCGTGAACTCGGCCACCGCGTCGGCGTTGGAGCCCGGGGTGTGGGTCACCCGGATCCCGTAGTGGCTGGCCGCCGCCAGGTCGACGTGGTTGGTGCCGGCACCGGCCTGCGCCACCACCCGCAGCGGACGGGCCAGCCCGGCGGCCGTCCCGGCCCGGAAGAGCGGTTCGCCGAGCGGTACGTTCACCCGGGTCTTCACGGCGTCGTGCCCGCCGCCGGCCACCACCGCCTCGGCCACGGCGGCCTGGTCGAAGCCGTCCACCTCGACGAAGCCGAGGCGGCCGGCGTAGCGACGGCGCGCCGCCGCGGGGTCGACCACGCGCCAGAGGTTGAGCGTCACGTCGAGGCCGAGTTCGAGCAGGCGGTCGATCTCCAACGGCAGCAGTTCGTCCGGCGCCGCGTCGATCACCAGCACCCGGTGCCGCTCGTCGTCCGCCATGGTCGTCCCCCCGTTCACTCCCGCCCGGGGCGCATCCCCGGGGCCGGTCAGGTCGATCATGCCAGCGTGTGCGGTGCGGCGGCCGGCGGGGTGCGCGGCGGGTGGGCCGTCGGCGGTGGGTGGGGCCGGCCGGTCGGCGCACGGCTTCGGCGGCCCGCGACGGGCTCGCGGGCCGGGGCTCAGCCGACCGCGACGACGATCTTCCCGCGGACCCCGCCGGCCTCCAGGGCACGGTGTGCCCGGGCGATGTCGGCGAGCGGGTACACCGTGTCGACCACCGGACGGATCGCGCCGTCCTCCACCAACTGGGCGAGATCGGCCAGGAGTTGGTGGGTGGGGTGGCCGCTGAAGAACCGTACCCGGCGCGGACCGAAGGCGGCCGACGCGAGCAGGTAGCCGAGCGAGGCGACCGGGTGCCGGTGGTCGAAGGTGATCGACACCATCCGCCCGCCCGGTGCCAGCAGCCGGCGGTAGGCGGCGAAGTCGGTGCCCACCGTGTCGAGGACGACGTCGAACGGGCCGAGGTCGCCCGCGCCGGTGGTCGCGTAGTCGAAGGTCTCGTCGGCGCCGAGGTCCCGTACCAGGTCGAGGTTGCCGGCCCCGGCGAGGGCGGTGACCCGGGCGCCGTACGCCCGTCCGAGCTGCACGGCGACGCTGCCGACACCGCCGCTCGCGCCGCGCACCAGCAGCCGTTCGCCCGCGGCGAGGCGGGCCTGGTCCCGCAGCGCGGTGATCGCCGTCGTGCCGACCCCGGGCAGCGCCGCCGCCCGGACCGGATCCAGTCCGGGCGGCGCGAAGGCCAGCTGCCGGGGCCACACGGTCACGAACTCGGCCGCGCTGCCGAAGGTCCGCGGCAGCACTCCCCAGACCCGGTCGCCGGTCCTGAGGCCGGACCGCGGGGAGCCGAGGGCGGCGACCTCGCCGGTGAAGTCCATTCCCACGCGCTTGGGGAAACCCCACCCGGCCGCGGCCGTCAGGGGGCGCAGCCTCCCGGCCCGCCCGGCGAGTTCGGCGCTGTTCACGCTGGCGGCGTGGACCCGGACCAGCACCTCGCCGGGTCCGGCGACCGGCTTCGGCGCCGTGCCCTGGTACAGCACCTCCGGAGGGCCGTAGCGGTCGTACAGCGCCGCACGCATGCTCAGCCCTGGGCGCCGGCGTGCACCGGGGAGACCGTGAACACGTTGCTGCAGGCCTCCAGGGTGTAGGGGATCAGGACCGCCTGGTAGGAGGCCGGCGGGTAGATCTGCAGGTACGTGCTGGCGGCGCTGCACGGACCACCGATCGGCCCGTTGGTGGTGTGCAGGAGCGCGCTGGCCGAGGAGCCGGGGGCGATCGTCACGGTGCTCACCGGCTCGCCGGTGCGGGTGGCCGGCGGTGCGACCTCGGCGTGGTCGACGCCGACCAACGAGGCGCCGGGGTAGCCGCGCAGCGCACAGGCGGTGGTGCTGGTGTTGGTGAACACGACGGTGACGTAGAGCTGTCCCGCGCCGGGGCTGGCGGTCCCCGCGGACACGTACAGGTCGGAGACCTGGCAGGTGCGCGGGGCGGCCGGGGCGGCCTGGGCCTGGGTCGCGGTGATGGCGGTGCCGGCGAGGGCGAACACGCCCGCCGCGCCGAGGGCGACGGTGCGCCGAAGGGAGATGGTCACGGTCTGCTACTCCTTGCCGAAGTGAGCCGGTGGAACATCGTCGTACCGATGAGGACGCGCGCTGCGGCCGTGCGGTTGCGGGGCGCCGACAGCGTGGATGGGGACGGCCGCGCCGGCACCGGTGGGCCGGGGTGGTGCGGTGGTTCGGCCGGGTGGTGGGTGGGTGTCAACCGAGGAAGCCGCGCAGCAGGGCCGCGGTGGCGGCCAGGTGCTCCTCGGTGGAGCGGCGGGCGGCGGCGACGTCGCCGGTCAGGATCGCCTCCACTATCGCGCGGTGCTGCTCCGAGGCGTGGTCGATGTTGCGTTCCAGCATCGGGATCGCGTTGAGCAGGTCGTTCAGCCGCATCCGGCACTCGGCGACCCCGGCCGCCAGCGAGTGCGAGCCGGTCAGCTCGGCGATCGCCAGGTGGAAGCGCGAGTCGAGCTGCCGGTACTGCTCCGGTGTGGCGTCTTCCAGATCGGACAACCTCCGGGCCAGGTAGGCACGCTGATCCGCTGTCAGGTCTCGTCGGGCGGCCTGCTCGGAGGCGCCGGTCTCCAGCACCATCCGGTAGGTGAGCGCGTCCTCCAGCTCCAGACCCATGTCGGCCACCACCCGGCGCAGCTCGCCGAGGTCGGGCGGTGGCAACCGGTAGGTGACGAAGGTGCCGCCGTAGCGACCGCGCCGCGACTCCACGCAGCCGGCCTGCTGGAGCGAGCGGATCGCCTCGCGCAGCGTCTCGCGGCTGATGTTGAGCCGGGCGGCCAGCTCGCGCTCGGCCGGCAGCCGGTCGCCGTAGGCGAAGACGCCGAGCTTGATGGCCTCCAGGAGCCGCTCGACCGTCTCCTCGAAGGCGTTGCCGGTCCGGACGGGGCGGAAGATCGCGCCGCCCTGCCAGTCCATCCGCAGATCGCTTTCCGCTGCCTGGTCCACCCCGGAATCGTACCCAGGTGCGGACCGTTCGCCGCGGTCCGTGGTCCGCTTGGTCACGATCGGGGCAAGGCGGCCGGGAAGCCGGGCGGGCCTTCTTGACGTGGTGGCGGCGCAGGGGGAAACATGCGCACTACGTCAAAGGTCTGCTTCTGGGCCATTGAGAAACCACAGTGTCGTGGGCGCATGTTTCGGATCCCCCACCGAACCCCCAAGGGGTGCGCATGTCTGCTGAACAGCCGGTACTCCCGCCGGACCACCCACCCGCTCCCGCCTCCGATTCACCGGTGCTCTCCTCCGACGAGCAACGGCTGCGCGAACTCGGCTACACCCAGGAACTGGCCCGCTCGATGTCGGGCTTCTCCAACTTCGCCGTCTCCTTCTCGATCGTCTCGATCCTCTCCGGCTGTCTCACCCTCTACGGCTTCGGCATGAGCACCGGCGGCCCGGCACTGATCACCTGGGGCTGGCCGGTGGTCGGCCTGATGACGCTCTGCGTCGGCCTCGCGATGGCCGAGATCTGCTCCAGCTACCCGACCGCGGGCGGCCTGTACTACTGGGCGGCCAAGCTCGCCCCCTCCCGGGGCCCGGCGTGGAGCTGGTTCACCGGTTGGTTCAACTTCCTCGGCCAGGTCGCCGTCACCGCCGGCGTCGACTACGGCGCCGCGACCTTCGCCAACGCGCTGCTGGAGATGCAGTTCGGCTTCGCCGCCACCCCCGCGCACACCGTGGAGATATTCGCGGTGCTGCTGCTGGTCCACGGGCTGCTGAACACCCGCGGCGTGCGGCTGGTGGCCGTGCTCAACAACGTCAGCGTCTGGTGGCACGTCTTCGGCGTGCTGATCATCGTCGGCGCGCTGCTCCTGGTGCCCTCCCACCACGCCTCCGCCGCCTTCGTGTTCGGCCACTTCGTCAACGACACCGGCTTCCACAGCTCGTTCTACGTCGCGTTGCTCGGCCTGCTGCTCGCCCAGTACACCCTGACCGGCTACGACGCCTCGGCCCACATGACCGAGGAGACCCAGGACGCGGCCCGCTCCGGCCCGCGCGGCATCGTCAACTCGATCCTGGTCTCGCTGGTGGCCGGCTGGGTCCTGCTGCTCGGCATCACCTTCGCGATCCAGAACTACGACGGCGCGCTGAACAGTTCGACCGGTGTGCCGCCCGCGCAGATCTTCCTGGACGCGCTCGGCACCCGCGGCGCCGAACTGCTGCTGCTGATCGTGATCGGCGCCCAGTTCTTCTGCGGGATGGCCTCGGTCACCGCCAACTCCCGGATGATCTACGCCTTTTCGCGGGACGGCGCACTGCCGGGCTCCCGGCTCTGGCACCGGATCGACCCGCGCACCCAGACCCCGACCAACGCGGTCTGGTTCGCCGCCGCCGGTGCCTTCCTGCTCGGCCTGCCCGCACTGTGGAACTCCACCGCCTACGCGGCCGTCACCTCGGTCTCGGTGATCGGCCTCTACATCGCCTACGTGATCCCGGTGTTCCTCCGGCTGCGGCAGGGCGAGGCGTTCCCGGTCGGGCCGTGGAACCTGGGCCGCTGGAGCCGCCCGATCGGCATCGCCGCGGTCGCCTGGACCGTGCTGATCACCGTCCTGTTCATGCTGCCCACGGTCAGCCCGATCACCGTCAAGAGCTTCAACTACACCAGCGTCGCGGTCGCCGTGGTGCTCGGCTTCGCCGGTCTGTGGTGGCTGCTCTCGGCCCGGCGCTGGTTCACCGGACCGCGGGTGACCGGGCCGGCCGACGAGCCGGCCGCCGCCGGGACACTCACCCAACTCCCCGCCGACGAACGTGAGGTGCAGATCTGATGGGCAACCCCCGGCTCACCCTCGACGAGCTGCGCGCCCGGGTCGCCGACGGCGGCATCGACACCGTCGTGCTCGCCATGACCGACATGCAGGGCCGGTTGCAGGGCAAGCGGCTGGCCGCCGACTACTTCCTCACCGACGTGGTGCCACACGCCGCCGAAGGCTGCGACTACCTGCTCGCCGTCGACATCGACATGAACACCGTGGAGGGCTACGAACTCTCCTCCTGGGACAGCGGCTACGGCGACCTGGTGTTCCGCCCCGACCTGGACACGCTGCGGCTGGTCCCCTGGCACCCGGCCACCGCCATGGTCCAGTGCGACCTCACCCGGCAGGACGGCAGTCCGGTCGCCGTCTCGCCCCGGCAGATCCTCCGCCGCCAGCTGGAGAGGCTCGCCGAACACGGCTGGCAGGCCTACGCCGGAACGGAGTTGGAGTTCATCGTGTTCCGGGACAGCTACGAGCAGGCCTGGGACAAGGACTACCAGCGGCTCACCCCGGTCAACCAGTACAACGTCGACTACTCGATCCTCGGCACCGGGCGGATCGAGCCGCTGCTGCGCCGGATCCGCAACGAGATGGCCGGTGCCGGGCTCACCGTCGAGTCCGCCAAGGGCGAGTGCAACCTCGGCCAGCACGAGATCGCCTTCAAGTACCGCACCGCGCTGGAGACCTGCGACGACCACACGGTCTACAAGACCGGCGCCAAGGAGATCGCCGCCCAGGAGGGGGTCAGCCTCACCTTCATGGCGAAGTACAACGAGCGCGAGGGCAACTCCTGTCACATCCACCTGAGCCTGCGCGACGCGGACGGTGACCCGGTGATGGCCGGCGACCGCGAGCACGGCTTCTCCCGGGTGATGGAGCACTTCCTCGCCGGCCAACTCGCCTGCCTGGCGGACTTCGCGCTGCTGTTGGCCCCCACGGTGAACTCCTACAAGCGCTACCAGGCCGGCAGCTTCGCGCCCACCGCGATCGCCTGGGGACGCGACAACCGCACCTGCGCGCTGCGGGTGGTCGGCCACGGCTCCTCGCTGCGCTTCGAGAACCGGGTGCCCGGCGGCGACGTCAACCCGTACCTGGCGGTCGCCGCGCTGATCGCCGCCGGACTGCACGGCATCGAGCAGGAGCTGGAGTTGGAACCGGAGTTGACCGGGAACGCCTACACCTCCGACGCTCCTCGGGTACCCGCCACACTGCGCGAGGCCGCCGCCGCCTTCGAGGCCAGCGAGGCCGCGGCCACCGCCTTCGGCAAGGACGTGGTGCGCCACTACACGCACGCCGCCCGGGTCGAACTCGCCGCCTTCGACGCGGCGGTGACCGACTGGGAGCGCCGGCGCGGATTCGAGCGGCTGTGACCGCCGGACCGCTGGTGGGGATCACCAGCTACCTGGACGAGGCCGCCTGGGGCGTCTGGCGCCAACCGGCCGCGCTGGTTCCGCAGAGCTACGTCGCCGCGGTCGAGGCGGCCGGCGGGGTGCCCGTGCTGCTGCCGCCGCAGACCACCGTCAACGGCGGGCTGCTGGACCGGCTGGACGGCCTGCTGCTCGCCGGCGGCGCCGACATCGCCCCCGACCGCTACGGCGCCAGCCCGCACCCCAGCAACGACGCGCCCCAACGGAAGCGCGACGCGTGGGAGTTCGAGCTGCTGCGGGGCGCGCTCGACCGCGACCTGCCGCTGCTCGGGGTCTGTCGCGGCATGCAGGTGCTCAACATCGCGCTCGGCGGTGACCTGGTGCAGCACCTGCCCGACCTGCTCGGCGAGGGCCGCACCCACCGCGCGGGCCGGGCCCAGTACCTCGACCAGCGGGTCTCCGTCCGGGCCGGCACCCGGCTGGCCGGCATCCTCGGCACGACGGCCGAGGTGCGCTGTTACCACCACCAGGCGATCGGCCGGCTCGGCACCGGCCTGCGCCCCGCCGCCCGCGCCGGCGACGGCACCGTGGAGGCCGTCGAACTCCCCGACGCCCGCTTCGTCCTCGGCGTGCAGTGGCACCCCGAGGCCGATTCCGCCGATCCCAGGCTCTTCGAAGCCTTCGTCACCGCCGCCCGAGCGGCGGCAGTCAAGGAGCCAGTCCAGTGACCGACCAGCTGGTTGATGCCGGGCCCGAACTCTTCGACGTGGTCAACCCGGCCACCGAGGAGGTGCTGCAGACCGTGCCGCTGGCCGGCCCGGCCGAGACCGACGCCGCGATCGCCCGCGCCAAGGCCGCCTTCGAGCAGTGGCGGCGGGTCACCCCCGCCGACCGGGCCCGCCTGCTGCGCGCCTTCGCCGCCGAGATCGACGCCGACCGCGAGCACCTGGCCGGCCTCGAGGTCGCCAACGCCGGCCACACCATCGGCAACGCCCGCTGGGAGGCGGGCAACGCCCGGGACGTCGTCGAGTACTACGCGGCCGCCCCCGAGCGGCTGTTCGGCCGGCAGATCCCGGTGGCCGGCGGCCTGGACGTCACCTTCCAGGAACCACTCGGCGTGGTCGGCGTGATCGTGCCGTGGAACTTCCCGCTGCCGGTGGCGGCCTGGGGCCTGGCCCCGGCGCTCGCGGCCGGTAACACGGTGATCGTCAAGCCCGCCGAGTACACCCCGCTCACCGCGTTGCGCCTGGCCGAGCTCGCGCTGCGCGCCGGCCTGCCCGAGGGCGTGCTGCAGGTGCTGCCCGGGCGCGGCCCGGTGGTCGGCCGGCGCCTGGTCACCCACCCCGACGTGCGTAAGGTGGTCTTCACCGGCTCGACCCGGGTCGGCAAGGAGATCGCGGCGGGCTGCGCCGAGCAGGTCAAGCCGGTCACCCTGGAACTCGGCGGCAAGAGCGCCAACATCGTCTTCGCCGACGCCGACCTGGCCAGGGCGGCGGCCACCGCGCCGTACGCGGTCTTCGACAACGCCGGGCAGGACTGCTGCGCCCGCTCCCGGATCCTGGTCCAGGAGTCGGTCTACGACGAGTTCATGGCGCTGCTGGAACCGGCCGTGCTCGGTGTGCGGGTCGGTGACCCGTGGGACGAGAGGACCGAGATGGGCCCGCTGATCTCGGCCGCGCACCGCGAGCGGGTGGCCGGGTTCCTGACCGACGACCTGTCAGTAGCCGTGCAGGGGACGGCTCCTGGCGGGAAGGGCTTCTGGTTCCCGCCGACCGTGCTGGCGCCGGTCGACCAGGGCGCCCGGGTCTTCACCGAGGAGGTCTTCGGCCCGGTGGTGACCGTGGTGCCGTTCAGCGACGAGCAGGACGCGCTGCGGATCGCCAACCACACCGAGTACGGCCTCTCCGGCTCGATCTGGACCCGCGACGTGGGCCGGGCGTTGCGGGTGGCGCGCGGTGTCGAGGCCGGCAACCTGTCCGTCAACTCGCACTCCTCGGTGCGCTACTCGACCCCGTTCGGCGGGTTCAAGCAGTCCGGCCTGGGCCGCGAACTCGGCCCGGACGCGCTGGCCGCCTTCACCGAAACCAAGAACGTCTTCATCTCCACGGAGGATTGAGCAATGACCAACCGTCTCGACGGCCGGGTGGCCGTCATCACCGGCGCGGGTAGCGGCATCGGACTGGCCACCGCGCGGCGCTTCGCGTCCGAGGGCGCCAAGGTGGTCTGCGTCGACCTCGACGAGCGGTCCGGCAAGGCGGCCGCGAACGAGGTCGGCGGCCTCTTCGTGCAGGCCGACGTCACCGACAAGGGCCAGGTCGAGGCCATGTACGAGACCGCGGTGGCCGAGTACGGCAGCCTCGACATCGCCTTCAACAACGCCGGCATCTCGCCGCCCGAGGACGACTCCATCCTGACCACCGAGCTGGAGGCGTGGAAGCGGGTGCAGGACGTCAACCTCACCAGCGTCTACCTCTGCTGCAAGTACGCGATCCCGCACATGCGGCGGCAGGGCAAGGGCTCGATCATCAACACCGCCTCGTTCGTCGCGGTGATGGGCGCGGCCACCTCGCAGATCTCCTACAGCGCCTCCAAGGGCGGCGTGCTGGCGATGTCGCGTGAGCTGGGCGTGCAGTTCGCCCGGGACGGCATCCGGGTGAACGCGCTCTGCCCGGGGCCCGTCAACACCCCGCTGCTGCAGGAGCTGTTCGCCAAGGACCCGGAGCGGGCGGCCCGCCGGCTGGTGCACATCCCGCTCGGCCGGTTCGCCGAGCCGTCCGAGATCGCCGCCGCGGTGGCGTTCCTGGCCAGCGACGACTCCTCGTTCATGACCGCCAACACCTTCCTGGTGGACGGCGGGATCTCCGGGGCGTACGTCACCCCGCAGTAGCGGGTCGGTGTTGCGGGGCCGGCGCCCGCCGGAGTTGACTAGCGGCGGTAGTCGACCCCGGCGGGCCGGCCCCGACGACGGTGTCCGGGCGGCCGCCGCACCGCGAGGAGAGGACCAGCTCGTGCAGCAGCATGCGGACCAGTACATCGACGGCGCCTGGCGTCCCTCGCTCGGCGACGACGTGCTGGAGGTGGTCAACCCGGCCACCGAGGAGGTGATCGCCACCGTCCCCGCCGGTACGGCCGAGGACGTCGACGCCGCCGTCCGGGCCGCCCGAGCCTCCGCCCGCGCCTGGGGCGCCACCACCCGCGAGCAGCGGCTCGTCCTGCTGACCCGGCTCTGCGAGGAGCTGGAGGCCGCGCGGACCGAGATCGCCGGGACCATCAGCGCCGAGCTGGGCAGCCCGATCTCCTTCGCCACCACCGTGCAGGCCGGGCTGCCGATCACCGTCGCCCGCTCCTACCTGCCGATCCTGGCCGAGTACCCGTTCGTCGAGCAGGTCGGAAACTCCACCGTGCTCGCCGAGCCGGCGGGCGTGGTCGGTGCGATCACGCCGTGGAACTACCCGTTGCACCAGGTCGTGGCCAAAGTCGTCCCGGCCCTGGCGGCCGGCTGCCCGGTGGTGCTGAAGCCGGCCGAGGACACCCCGCTGACCGCCCGGCTCTTCGCCCGGGCGGTGCACACGGCCGGCTTCCCGGCGGGGGTGTTCAACCTGGTCACCGGCGTCGGCGAGGTCGCCGGCGCGGCGCTCGCCGAGCACCCGGAGGTCGATCTGGTCTCCTTCACCGGCTCCACCGCGGTCGGCCGGGCGATCGCGGAGACCGCCGGGCGCGGCATCAAGCGGGTCGCCCTGGAACTCGGCGGCAAGTCCGCCAACGTGGTGCTGCCCGGCGCGGACCTGGCCCGCGCGGTCAACGTCAACCTGGCCAACGTGATGGCCAACGCCGGCCAGACCTGCTCCGCCTGGACCCGGCTGCTGGTCCACCGGGACGACTACCAGGAGGCCGTGCGACTGGCCGTCAAGGCCGCCGACAAGTACGTGCCCGGTGACCCGGCCGACCCGGAGACCCGGCTCGGCCCGGTGGTCAGCGCCAAGCAGCGCGAGCGGGTGCGCGGCTACCTGCGCTCGGCGGTCGAGCAGGGCGCCCGGATCGTCGTGGGCGGCCCGGAGGCGCCGGACGGGCGGCCGCTCGGCTACTACGTGCGGCCGACCGTGCTGGCCGACGTCACCCCGGAGATGACGGTCGCCCAGGAGGAGATCTTCGGCCCGGTGCTGTCGATCCTCGCCTACCACGACGAGGAGCACGCCCTGGAGATCGCCAACGGGACGGTCTACGGCCTGGCCGGCGGGGTCTGGGCGGCCGACCGGGAGACCGGCGTCGCCTTCGCCCGCCGGATGGACACCGGCCAGGTCGACATCAACGGCGGCCGCTACAACCCGCTGGCCCCGTTCGGCGGCTACAAGGCCTCGGGCGTGGGCCGCGAACTCGGGCGGCACGGCCTGGCGGAGTACCTGCAGCCGAAGTCGTTGCAGTTCTGATCCGCCGCGGCTCAGGGACTCGGTGTGGTGAGGCGGTGGCGGAGCAGGGCGATCACGTCGGGGGCGTGGTCGGTGAGGTAGAAGTGGCCACCGGGGAAGAGCCTGAGGTCGAAGCCGGCGGTGGTGTGGGCCTGCCAGTCGCGGGTCTCCTCGATGGTCGCGCGGGGGTCGTGGTCGCCGAGTAGGGCGGTGATCGGGCAGGACAGCACGGCGCCGGGGTTGCCGCGGTAGTCGGTCACCGCGCGGTAGTCGTTGCGGACGGCGGGGAGGATCATCTCCAGCAGCTCGTCGTCCGCCAGCATCTCGGCGCCGGTGCCGTTCAACGACCTTATGTCGGCGATGAGTTCGGCGTCGGTGGGGTCGACCGGGAGCCGTGCTGGGGCGGTCGGCGCGGTGCGGCCGCTGACGAACAGCCGGGTGGGCGGGCGTCCGTCGCGTTCCAGGCGCAGCGCGACCTCGAACGCGACCAGGGCGCCCATGCTGTGGCCGAAGAGGTCCAACGGCGTGTCGCGCCAAGGGGCGAGAGCCGACACGACGCGGTCGGCCAGCTGCCCGATGTCGTCGATGCCGGGTTCCAGGCGCCGGTCCTGGCGGCCCGGGTACTGTACGGCGATCACCTCGACCCGTGGGCTCAACGCGGTGGCCACCGGCCGGAAGTACACCGCGGACCCGCCGGCGTGCGGGAAGCAGACCAGGCGACGGGTGGCGCCGGGGGAGGGCGCGAAGCGGCGGCACCAGAGGCTGTCGTGGGCGACGGAGATCGTCATGGCGGAAAAGGTCCCTTCGGGTCGGGGAGGGTGCGGCCCCGGCTGGCGACCGGCTGGCTCAACGGTCTTGCGGGGCAAGGGGTGTAGTCGTTACGGGCAGGAGAGGGACTTGTCAGCTTTGGCTACTGTCCGGGTGTCACAAACCCACTTCTGACGGTTCGTGAAAAATGGCTCGTTTTGACGACCTGTCTCCGGCCATATCGGGAAACGGTTGTTATGCGGAAGGAGTCACCCCTACATTCATATCTGTTACCGCCGTCGACACCGACGCGCGACCCGGGGGGATCGTGGTCGTCGCTGTCTCTGGCCGGCGCCGTCTCCCGCGCCACGAATCGAGGCCGCACGTGCAATTCAGGATGCTCGGTCCACTCTCCGTCCAGGTCAACGAGCGGGAGCGTGTGGTGTCCGCCCCGCGTCAACGGGTGGTCCTCGCGCTCCTGTTGGTCAACGCCACCCGGGTGGTCTCGATCGACCGGATCGCGGCGGCGGTCTGGGACGGTGGCTCGCCGCCGAGCGCCGCCGCCACGGTCCGTACCTACGTGATGAGGCTCCGGCAGGTGCTCGGCGCGGAGGCCGGCGGCCGGATCCGGACCCAAGCACCTGGCTACCTCATCGAGTTGGCGGAAGACGAGACCGACCTCGGCCGGTTCATCGCGCACCGCAGCCGGGCCGGCGCCCACGTCCGGGCGGGCGAGCTGGAACGGGCCTCGGCGGAGTACGCCGCCGCCCTGGCGCTGTGGCGCGGTGACCCGCTGGTGGACATCCCGTCCCGGACCCTGCGTGACGTGGAGGGCCGCTACCTGCACGAACTGCGGTTGCGGACGCTGGAGTCGCGGCTGGACGCCGACCTCGCGCTGGGCCGGCACGCCGAGATCCTGCCCGAGCTCTGGCGGGAGGTCCGGGAGAGCCCGCTGCGCGAGGCGCTGGTGAGCCGGTTGATGCTCGCGCTGTTCCGGGCCGGGCGGCAGTCCGAGGCGCTGGCGCAGTTCCAGTCGACCAGAGCCGCGCTGATCGAGCAGCTGGGAACCGAACCGGGCAGCGAGCTGCGCGAGATGCAGCGGCGGATCCTGGCCGCCGACGACCTCCCGCTGGCCGCCGGCCCGAGTGCCGTGGTGGAGGGCCGGCCGTCGGCCCGCACCGAGCGGCGTTGGCATCGCCCGGCCCAACTCCCGGCCGGCATACCGGTGTTGGTCGGCCGGGCGGCCGAGGAGGCCGAGCTGACCGAGCGGCTCACCGCCGAGGTGCTGCCGGGTGGGGCCGCCGCGGCCACGGTGATCACGGGTGCCGGCGGCATCGGCAAGAGCGCGCTGGCGCTGCACGTCGCGCACGCCGTGCGGGAGCGCTTCGGCTACGGGCAGCTCTACGCCGACCTGGGTGGGCGGGACCGCCCGGTCGAGCCGGTCGAGGTGCTCGGCCGGTTCCTGGTGGACCTCGGCGTGCCCGAGGGCGAGGTGCCGCCGACCCAGGAGCAGGCCGCCCTGCTCTACCGCTCGCTCACCGCCGACCGCCGGGTCCTGGTGGTGCTGGACGACGCCCGCAACGCGGCGCAGGTCCGCCCGCTGGTCCCCGGTTGCCGGGCCAGCCGGCTGATCGTGACCAGCCGGGACCGGCTGGCCGACCTGGACGGCGCGCACACCGTGACGCTCGCCGCGCTGGACGAGGCCGCCGCGCTGGACCTGCTCGGCTCGATCGTCGGCTGTCAGCGGGTGGCGGCGGAACCGGGCGCGGCCCGGGCGGTGGTCCGGCGCTGCTCCGGCCTGCCGCTGGCGGTGCGCATCGTCGGGGCCCGGCACCTGGGACGCCCGCACTGGAACCTGGAGCGGCTGGCCCGGCGGCTGGCCGGCTCGCCGCGGCTGCTGGACGAGCTGCGGATCGGCGACCTGGGGGTGCGCGGCAGCCTGGAGGTCGGCTACCGCGGCCTGCGGGAGGCCGCGCACCTGGCGGCGGGTCTGCCCGACCCGGCGGCGGCGCTGCGGCTGCTCGGCGTGGTGGGCGCGGAGGACGTCGACGCCGGTCTGGTGGCGGTGCTGCTGGACTGCGCGGTGGAGGAGGCCGAGGCCGTGCTGGAGGTGCTCGCCGACGCGCACCTGCTGCACGCCCGGGGGAACGGGCGCTACCACCTCGACCACCTGTCCCGGGCCTACGCGCGGGAGCGGGCCGAGGTGGAGGACCCGCCGGAGCAGCGGGAGCGGGTACTGCGTGCGCTGGTGGAGCGGGCCGAGGGCGCGCCGGCGTCCAGCGCCGTCCCAGAGTTGGCATGAATACGACGATAGGTGAGGAGTCCCATGGCCCAGCAGGTGGTAGCCACCGAGGAACTGCTCGACTACATCCGGGAGGTCTCGCTCCGGGACGAACCGCTGCTCGCCGAGCTGCGCCGGGAGACCGCCGAGCTGCCGGCCGGCGAGGCGATGCAGGTGATGGCGGAGGAGGGACAGCTGCTGGCCCTGCTGGTCCGGCTCACCGGCGCCCGGTCGATCCTGGAGATCGGCACCTTCACCGGCTACAGCACTCTCTGCATGGCCCAATCCCTGCCTCCTGGCGGTGAGTTGGTGACCTGTGACATCACCGACCGGTGGCCCGCCATCGGCGCCGGCTACTGGGAACGGGCCGGGGTGGCGGACCGGATCGAGCTGCGGATCGGGGATGCCGTGGAGACTCTCGGTAAGCTGGCCGCCGAACGCGGACCGGACTCCTTCGACTTCGTCTTCATCGACGCCGACAAGGCCAACTACCGTCGCTACTACGAGGATTCGCTGACCCTGCTGCGGCCGGGCGGGCTGCTCGTGGTGGACAACACGCTGTTCTTCGGACGGGTGGCCGATCCGGACCGGCAGGACCCCGACACGGTGGGCGTCCGGGAGTTGAACGCCGCGCTGCACGCCGACGAGCGGGTGGAGATCTCGCTGCTGGCGATGGCCGACGGGATCACCCTGGTCCGCAAGCGGCCGTAGCGATCGGGCGGGCGGCGGGCGGCAACCCAACCGGGTTGCCGCCCGGGGCCGTCACGGCAGGGCGGCGAGGTCGGGCGCGAGCAGTCGCACCGTGGGCGACGGTGCCCGCCGGCCCGGCACCAGGTGCAGCACCTGGACGTCCCCCGCCGGCGCCGCGGCGCAGCCGCAGTCCGCCCCCGCCGACTCCTCGAACCCGGCGAACCGGTAGGCGATCTCCATCATCCGGTTCCGCTCGGTGGCCCGGAAGTCGGCGGTCAGATGGACGCCGGCCCGGGCCGCCTGGTCGATCAGCCAGTCCAGGACGGTCGACCCGGCGCCGTAACTGACCACCCGGCAGGAGGTGGCGAGCAGCTTCAGGTGCCAGCTGCCGGTCCGCCGTTCCACCAGCAGCACGCCCACCGCACCGTGCGGCCCGAACCGGTCGGCCATGCTCGCCACCAGCACCTCGTGCCCGGCATCGGCCCGCAGCTCGCGCAACCGCCGGTCCGAGTAGTGCACCCCGGTCGCGTTCATCTGGCTGGTCCGCAGGGTGAGTTCCTCCACCCGCGAGATGTCCTCCGGGCTGGCCCGGTCGATCCGCAGCACCAGCTCCAGCGAGCGCAGGAAGTCCGCGTCGGGGGCGGTGGATGCGGCCCGCTCGGCCTCCCGCCGGAAGCCCGCCTGGTACATCTCGCGCCGCCGGCGGGAGTCGGCGGTGCGGGTGGCCGGGGTGAACTCGGGCAGGTCCGGCAGTGCGGCGGCCTGCTCGGCCGGGTAGCAGCGCACCTCGGGTAGGTGGTGGTTCACCTCGGCCCGTTCGGCCGGCCGGTCGTCGATGAACGCGATCGTCCCCGGGGCGAAGTTGAGCTGCTCGGCGATCGCCCGCACCGACTCCGACTTGGTGCCCCAGCCGATCCGCGGCAGCACGAAGTACTCGGCGATGCCGAGCTGTTCCAGCCGCGCCCAGGCCGGCTCGTGGTCGTTCTTGCTGGCCACCGACTGCAGGATGCCCCGGGCGTCCAGCTCGATGACGACCTTGCGGATCTCCTCCGGCAGCGTCACCTCGCGGTCCTCCAGCAGGGTGCCCTGCCAGAGCGTCCCGTCCAGGTCCCAGACCAGGCACTTGACGGTCGTCGCGGTCACCGTTCCCCCCTCCCGTGCGTGGCCAGGGCGTGCTCGGCCAGCAACAGCCGGCACAGCTCACTGCTGCCCTCGATGATCTCCATCAGCTTGGCGTCGCGGTAGGCGCGCGCCACCACCGTGCCGTCCTGGGCGCCGGCCGAGGCCAACACCTGGACGGCGGTCGCGGCGGCCCGGGCGGCCTGCTCCGCCCCGACCTGCTTGGCCAGCACGGTGGCGATCACCTGGTCGGCCGAGCCGGCGTCCCAGCAGTGCGAGGCGTGCTCGCAGACCCGGGTGGCGAGCTGCTCGGCCACCAGCAGGTCGGCCAAGTGGCCACCCACCAGCTGGTGTTGGCCGATCGGTGCGCCGAACTGCTGTCGGGTCGCGGCGTGCCGGGTGGCGGCCGTCAGGCAGGCCCGCAGGATGCCGACGCAGCCCCAGGCCACCGATATCCGCCCGTACGCCAGCGCGGTGGTGACCAACAGTGGCAGTGGCAGCGCCGCCCCGCCGAGCAGGTTGCCGGCCGGCAGTCGCACGGCGTCCAGATCGACGTCGCAGTGGCCGGCGGCCCGGCAGCCCAGCGGATCGCTGATGGGCTGGATCCGGACGCCCGGCGCGTCGGCGGGGACCACCACGGCCGCGGCGCCGTCCTCGTGGCGGCCGAAGACCACCAGCAGGTCGGCGTAGCGGGCGGCGGTCATCCACTTCTTCCGGCCGTCCACCAGCAGCTGGTCGCCGTCCCGCCGGATGGTGGTGACCATCGCCGCCAGGTCGCTGCCGGCGCCGGGCTCGCTGAAACCGACCGCCGCCAGCTCCCCGCCGGTGAGCCGGGGCAGCCAGGCGCGCAGCTGCTCCGGCTGCCCGAACCGGGCGATCGTCCAGGCGGCCATCCCCTGCGAGGTCTGCACGCTCCGTAGCGAGCTGCACAACTCCCCTGTTCCGGCAGTGAGTTCGCCGTTCTCCAGGCTGTTCAGGCCGAGCCCGCCGAGGGTTTCGGCCACCTGCCCGCAGAGCAACCCGGCCGAGCCGAGTTCGCGCAGCAGCGGCCGCGGGATCAAGCCGGTCAGGTCCCAGCGCTCGGCCTGGTCGCCGACCGCCGATCGGACGGTGGCCAGCGCGGTCGCGAGGCGGTCAGCCATCCTGACCCCCGGCGGCCTGCTGCCGGAGCCGGTCGACCATGGCGGTCATCACGGTGACGGTGCGGAAGTTGTCCATCCGCAGGTCGGTGCCGCGGATGCTGATCCCGAACGACTTCTCCAGGTGCACCACCAGCTCCATGGCGAAGAGCGAGGACTGGCCGCCCTCCTTGAACAGGTCGGTGTCGGGCAGCCAGGCGGTCCGGGTACGGGCCTCCAGGAAGCGCAGGATCTCCTGGCGGACGTGCTGCGTGCCGTCGACCGGCTGGGCGATTCCCTCGGTGCGGGCGGTGCTCATCGCTTGCTCTCCTCGTGGTAGCTGTAGAAGCCCGCGCCGCTCTTGCGGCCGAGCCTGCCCTCGCGGACCTTCGCCAGCAGCAGGTCGCAGGGGCGGCAACTCTCGTCCCCGGTGCGCTCCCAGAGCACCTGGAGCGAGTCGACCAGGTTGTCGATGCCGATCAGGTCGGCGGTGCGCAGCGGGCCGGTGGGATGGCCCAGGCAGCCCTGCATCAGCTCGTCCACCGCTTCGACGCTCGCGGTGCCGGCCTGGACCACCCGGGCCGCGGTGTTGATCATCGGGTGCAGCACCCGGCTGGTGACGAAGCCCGGCGCGTCGGCCACCACCACGGTCTGCCGGCCGAGTTCGCCCAGCAGGTTCCGGGTGGCGGTCATCGTGGCCTCCCCGGTCCGGGCACCGCGGATCACCTCCACGGTCCGGATCAGGCTCGGCGGGTTCATGAAGTGGGTGCCGAGCAGGTCGGCCGGGCGGGTGACCGCGTCGGCCAGCTCGTCGATCGGGATCGACGAGGTGTTGGAGATCAGCGGCGTTCCGGGGCGCACCGCGGCCGAGACCTCGGCCAGCAGCCTGCTTTTCAGCGCGGCGTTCTCGGTGACCGCCTCGATCACCGCCCGGGCTTCGGCCAGGACTTCCGAGGTGCCCGTGGTGTGCAGCTCTCCGGGCGCCACGCCCGCCGGCAGCCGGCCCATCAGCTGGGCCAGCCGCAGGCCCTGGGCGATCCCGGCCTCGGCCCGGACCAGCTGGTCCGGGTCGGTGTCGACCAGCGTGACGGGGACGCCGTGGCCCAGCGCCAGGGTGCCGATGCCGGTGCCCATCACCCCCGCCCCCAGGATGACCAGCCGCTCGGCCGGTCGCACTGTGGTGCTCATGCGCCCTTCCCCTTCTCCCGCTCGGTGTCGCGCGGGTTCTCGTGCTCGGTCTCGCCCAGGACGGCGGCCAGCCAGTCCCGCACGGCCGCTCCGGTGGTCTCCACGTGTTCCTCCATCAGTGACCAGTGGTCGCCGGGGACGTCGACGACGGTGTGCGCGCCGGGCCAGGAGGCCCGCCAGTCGACCGTGCGGTCGGGCGCCGGCTCGGCCAGCGGGCGGGAGGCCCGCACCAGCAGCACCGGGGCCGCGATCGACGGCGGCCGCCAGTCGTCCAGCAGCTGGAAGTAGCGGCCCATCGCGGTGAGCCGGGTGTCGTCCAGTGGTGCGGCCCGGTCCTCGCGCTCGAACATCCCGCCCACCAGGACGTCGTCGAACTGCGTCATCGCCTGGTCGCCCGAGAGGTAGGTGTCCAGCAGCACGACGGCCGCCGCCGGGGTGCCGAGCCGCTCCAGCCTGGCGGCGGCCGCGTGCGCGAGGGTGCCGCCGGAGGAGGAACCGAGCAGGATCAGCGGCCGGTCGCCGGCGCCGGCCCGGACCGTCCGGGCCTGCAGGTCGACCAGGGTGGACAGTTGGTCCGGCAGCGGCTCGTCGGGTGCGAAGCCCGGCGCGTCGAGGGCGCTGACGCCGTAGCGGCCGCGGAAGAGCGCGCCGAACCGGGCGTACTGGTGGGCGCCGCCGAGGGCGACGATCGAGCCGAAGCAGACCAGCAGCGGGCGGTCGGCGCGGCCGTCCGGGGGCTCGACCAGGTGGAGGAGCGCGGGGCCGGCCGTGGTGCTCGGCGGTTCGGGACCGAGGGTCGGCCGCAGCGCGGCGGCCAGGCCGAGCAGCCGGATTCCGGTGTCGATCCGGCCCTGTTCGCAGGCCTGCCGGAACAGCGTGCCGACCGGGCCGACGCCACCGCTGGGTGCGGCGAACTCGGGGGCGGTGTCGGCGAGTTCGGCCAGCTCGGCCAGCAGTCGGTCCGCCAGCCGGGTCGGGGTGCCGCTCTCGAAGACCAACGTCGGCCGCAGCCGCAGGCCGGTGGCGGCGGCCAGCCGGTTGCGCAGCTCGACCGCGGTCAGCGAGTCGAAGCCCTGCGCCAGGAAGGCGGTTTCCGCCGGCACACCGGTCGGGTCGGGGTGGCCGAGCACCTGGGCCGCCTGGTGCCGGACCAGCTCCAGCAGCACGGCCGCCCGCTGCCGCGGGTCCGCTGCGGCGGCCAGACGCCGCCGCAGCGCCTCGCGCCCGGCGGCGTCGTCGCCGGGTCGCTCGGCAGGTGTCCCGGCCGGCCGGGACGACGGGCGGACCAGCGCGCGCAGCAGGTGCGGCACCGGCCCGCCGGTCGGGGCGGTCAGATCCAGCCGGATCGGGACCAGGGCGCCGGTGTCCGAGCCGAGCGCGGTGTCGAACAGGGCCAGCGCCTCGCCCGTGGAGAGTGCCCGCGCGCCGCCACGGGCGAGCCGGCGCAGGTCGGCCTCGTCCAGCGTGCCGGTCAGTTCGCTGCGCTGCTCCCACAGCCCCCAGGCCAGCGAGGTTGCCGGCCGCCCCTCCCGTCGGCGCAGCGCCACCAGGGCGTCCAGGCAGGCGTTGGCCGCCGCGTAGGAGCCCTGGCCCGGGCTGCCGAAGACGCCGGCGGCCGAGGAGAAGACCACGAAGGCGGTCAGGTCGGCGTCCGCGGTGAGTTCGTGCAGCAGCCAGCCGCCGTCGACCTTGGGGCGCAGCACGGTGGCCAGCCGCTCGGGGGTGAGCGACTCCAGCACCCCGTCGTCCAGCACGGCGGCGGTGTGCAGCACGGCACGCAGCGGGTGCCGGGCCGGGATCCCGGCCAGTACCCGGGCGATCTGCCGGCGATCCGTCACGTCGGCGGAGACGACGGTCGGCTGGGCGCCGGCGGCGGTGAGCTCGGCCACCAGGTCGGCGATCCCGGGGGTGTCCGGGCCGCGCCGGCCGAGTAGCAGCAGGTGCCGCACGCCGTGCCGGGCGACCAGGTGGCGGGCCACCAGCCCGGCCAACGTGCCACCGCCGCCGGTGAGCAGCACGGTGCCCTCGGGGTCGAAGGCCGGCTGGATCGAACGTCCGTCGACTGTCGGCCTGGTGAGCCGTGGCGCGTACAGGATGCCTTCCCGGACCGCGAGTTGGGGCTCTCCGGTGAGCAGGGCGGACGACGCGAGGGTGCTGCCCGCGGGGTCGTCGGTGTCCAGCAGCACGAACCGGCCGGGGTGTTCCAGTTGGGCGGCGCGCAGCAGGCCCCAGACGGCCGCGCCGGCCAGGTCCACCGGCTGGGCGCCGAGGTCGACCGCGCCCCTGGTGACCACCACCAGCGGCGCCTGGTCGGTCCGTGGGTCGGCGAGCCGGTCCTGGAGGGCGGTCAGCACCGCGCCGACGGTGGCGAGGACGCGCGCGGTGGGTTCGGCGCCGGAGTCCGGTGGCGGGTCGGTCAGCGACAGCAGCTCGGGCACGGCGCCGGGCGGTGGGCCGGCCGGGGCGGGCAGCCGGGTCCAGCTCAGCTCGAAGAGCGACTGGTCGGGCGTGCGCAGTGAGTCGAACGCGGCGGTGCGCATGGCCAGTGCGCCGATCTCGGCCACCGGGCGGTCGGCCTGGTCGGTGATCCGGACCGTCACCGTGTCCTCGCCGTCCTCGCCGGCCTGACGCAGCCGCACACGTAGCACGGAGTCGGTGGCCGGGTCGAGGGTGACCCGCTGCCAGCAGAACGGCAGCGGCACGCCGCCCGCCGCCGTCCGTCCGTCGGGGGTGCGCAGCCCGACGGTCTGCAACGCGGCGTCCAGCAGCGCCGGATGGAGGGTGAAGCCGGGCTCCGGGGTGACCTGGTCGGGCAGCGCGACCTCGGCGAGGACCTCCGGGCCGCGCCGCCAGGCCGCCCGCAGGCCCCGGAACGCCGGGCCGTAGCCGATGCCGCGGGCCTCGAAGCCCGCGTAGCAGTCGGCGACCGGGACCGGCTCCGCGCCGGCGGGCGGCCAGGCCTCCGGTGCCGTGGAGCCGGTCGCGGTGCTCTCGGGGGCCGGGCCGAGCAGGCCGCTCGCGTGCTCGCGCCACGGGCCGCCGCCCTCCGCACGGGAGTGCAACTCGACACCGCGCCGGCCGACTTCGTCCGGCCCGCGGACGGTGAGCCGCAGCTGCACGCCGTCGTCCGGCCCGAGCAGCAGCGGCGCGGCCAGGGTCAGCTCCTCCACCTGCGGGCTGCCGACCCGGGCGCCGGCGGTGGCCACCAGCTCCAGGAACGCCGCCCCGGGCAGCAGCACGGTCCCGGAGACGGCGTGATCGGCCAGCCATGGGTGGGTGGCCAGCGAGAGCCGCCCGGTGCAGACCAGCCCGCCCGACTCCGGCAGCTCGACCAGCGCGGTCAGCAGTGGGTGCCCGAGCGCGGTCTGCCCGGCGGAGGCGACGTCGCCACCGGCCGGGGTCGCGTCCAGCCAGTAGCGCTGCCGCTGGAACGGGTAGCTCGGCAGGGTGACCGGCCCGGCGGGCGCGTCGGCGACCAGCGGCCGCCAGTCCACGGCCAGCCCGTGGACGTGTGCCTCGCCGAGCGCGACCAGCAGCCGCCGGGCGCCGCCGTCCTCGCGCCGCAGGGTGCCGAGCACCACCGCCTCGCCGGCCCCGGCGTCCGCCACCGTGTCCTCGATCCCGAAGGTGAGCGTCGGGTGCGGGCTGACCTCCAGGAAGGTCCGGTGCCCGGTGGCCAGCAACTGCCGGATCGCCTGGTGGAAGTGGACGGTCCCGCGCAGGTTGCGGAACCAGTAGTCGGGTGTCAGGTCACGGGCGTCGACCGGACCGACGTCCACCGTGGAGATCATCGGGACGGTGCCCGCGCCGGGCGAGATGCCGGCCAGCGCGGCGTGCAGTTCCTCGCGCAGGCCTTCCACGGCGGCCGAGTGCGAAGCGTACTCGACCGGCATCGGCCAGGCCAGCACGCCCTCCTCGGCCAGTTCGGCGAGCAGGGCGGCGACCCCGGCACCGTCCCCGGCGACCACCGCCACCCGCGGGCCGTTGACCGCGGCGACCGACACCGACCCGTGCCGCCCGGCCAGCCGCTCGGCCAGCTCGTCGGGGGTGAGCAGTACGGTGGCCATCGCGCTGCCGCCGCTGGTGCCGGCCAGCGCCCGACTGCGCAGCGCCACCACCCTGGCCGCGTCCGCCAGCGACAGCAGACCGGCCACGCAGGCCGCCGCCACCTCGCCCTGGCTGTGGCCGATCACCGCGGCCGGCCGCACCCCGTGTGCCAGCCAGACCTCGGCCAGCGAGACCATCACCGAGAAGAGCACCGGTTGCAGCACGTCCACCCGGTCCAACGGGTCGCCGCTGCGCAGCAGGTCGATCGGCGACCAGTCCAGGTACTCCGCCAGTGCCTTCTCGCAGGCGGCCATCCGCTCGGCGAACACCGGTGAGGTGTCGAGGAGTTCGGTCGCCATGCCGGGCCACTGGGCACCCAGGCCGGGGAAGACGAAGACCGGCCGCCGGCCGCCCTGCGGTGCGCTGCCCCGGATCACCCGGACGTCCGGACGGTCCTCGGCGAGCGCGGAGAGGGCGCCCAGCAGCTCGTCCCGGCCGTCCCCGACCAGCACCGCCCGCTCGGCGAAGGCGCTGCGGCCCAGCGCCAGCGCCCGTGCGACGGCGCGTGGGCCGGGACCGCTGACGGGGTGGCCGGCCAACTGTTCGTGCAGTCGGGCGGCCTGGGCGCGCAGAGCGGCGGCCGACTTGGCGGAGAGCGGCCAACTCGTCGGGCCGGGCGCGGACTCCGGCTCGTGGGCCGTCGCCGGTACCGCCTCCAGCACCAGGTGGGCGTTGGTGCCGCTGGCCCCGAAGGACGAGACGCCGGCGCGGCGCGGGCGGCCGGTCTCCGGCCAGTCACGGGCCTCGGTCAGCAGCTCCACCGCGCCCTCGGTCCAGTCGACCTGAGCGGAGGGGCGGTCCAGGTGCAGGCTGCGCGGCAACCGGCCGTGCGCCATCGCCAGCACCGTCTTGATCACCCCGCCGACGCCGGCGGCGGCCTGGGTGTGGGTCAGGTTGGACTTCAACGAGCCCAACAGCAGGGGGCGTCCACGGTCCTGGCCGTAGGTCGCGAGCAGCGCCTGGGCTTCGATCGGGTCGCCGAGCCGGGTGCCGGTGCCGTGCGCCTCGACCGCGTCCACCTCGGCGGGGCCCAGCCCGGCGTCGGCCAACGCCGCCCGGATCACCCGCTGTTGGGCCGGGCCGTTGGGCGCGGCGATGCCGTTGGAGGCGCCGTCCTGGTTGACGGCGGAGCCACGGACCAGGGCGCGCACCGGGTGCCCGTGCCGCCGGGCGTCGCTCAGCCGCTCCAGGAGCAGCAGTCCGACGCCCTCGCCGAACCCGGCGCCGTCCGCCGCGTCCGAGAAGGACTTGCAGCGGCCGTCCGGGGCCAGTCCGCGCTGGCGGCTGAACCCGACGTACAGGCCCGGTGTGGACATCACCGTCACCCCGCCCGCCAGCGCCAGGCCGATCTCGCCGGCCCGCAGCGCCTGGCAGGCCAGGTGGATCGCCACCAGCGAGGAGGAGCAGGCGGTGTCCAGGGTCACCGCCGGGCCTTCCAGGCCCAGCGTGTAGGCCACCCGCCCGGAGGCGATGCTCGGCACGCTGCCGGTACCGAGGAAGCCCTCCAGCTCGGCCGGGATCCGGCTCAGCCGGGCCGCGTACTCGTTGTACATCACGCCCGCGTAGACGCCGGTGGCGCTGCCGCGCAGCGTGGCCGGGTCGATGCCGGCCCGCTCGATCGCCTCCCAGGAGGTCTCCAGGAGCAGCCGCTGTTGCGGGTCCATGGCGAGGGCCTCGCGTGGCGAGATGCCGAAGAAGCCCGGGTCGAACTCGGCGGCGTCGTGCAGGAATCCGCCCTGACGGGTGTAGAGGGTGCCGGGCGCGTCCGGGTCGGGGTCGTACAGTCCCTCGACGTCCCAGCCGCGGTCGGTGGGGAAGTCGGAGACCGCGTCCCGCTCGGCGAGCAGCAGCTCCCACAGGTCCTCGGGGCTGCGCACCCCGCCCGGGTAGCGGCAGGCCATCGCGACGATCGCGATCGGCTCGCCGGACCGTTCGGTCAGCCGCCGGTTCTCTTCGCGCAGCCGCTCGTTGGCCAGCAGCGAGGCGCGCAGGGCCTCGACCACCTGGTCGGTGTGCATGGTGCTCCGTCCCCTCTCGGACTCGGGCGGGGTGGCCGCCGGTCGGGTGTCAGGCATGGTCGCCGTCCAGGGCCAGCCGGACCAGGTCCTCGACGCCCATGGCACGGATCGCCGCGCCCTGGCCGGGGTGCTCGGTGACCGGCTGCTGGACCGCGGTCGGGTCGGCCAGGGCGAGCAGGCCGTCCAACAGGCCGGCGGAGCGCAGTCGTTCGATCGGGATGGTGGCCAGCAGTCGGCTGATCTCCGGCTCCGGGCGGGTGGTCGGTGTGCCCGGCGTGACCTGCGCCGACCCGGTGGGGACCAGCCGATCGGCCAGGTACTCGGCCACCGCGACCGGGCTCGGGTGGTCGAAGACCAGCGTGGCGGGTAGCCGCAGGCCGCAGGCCGCGGTCAGCCGGTTGCGCAGCTCGACCGACATCAGCGAGTCGAACCCGACCTCCTTGAAGGCGCGTTCCGGGTCGACCGCCTGCGGGCCGTCGTGGCCCAGCACCTCGGCGACCCTGGCCCGGACCAGCTCGACCAGCACGGCCAGCCGCTCCTCGCCGCCCAGCGCGGCCAACCGGCGCTGCAGGGAGTCAGCCTCGGCGGCCTCGGCCCCGGCGGCGATCCGGCGTGGCAACGCGCGCACCAACCGGCGGAAGAGCGCCGGGACGCCGGCCTCGCCGGTCCCTGCCCGCAGCTTGGCCAGATCCAGCTTGACCGGCAGCAGCAGCGCCTGCGGTGAGGCCAGCGCGGTGTCGAACAGCGCCAGACCCTCCTCGGCGGAGATCGCCGCGACACCGCCCCGGTCGAGCCGGCGCAGGTCGGTCGCGCCCAGCCGGCCGGTCAGCGCGCTGCGCGGCTCCCACAGCCCCCAGGCCAGCGACTGGCCGGCCAGCCCGGCGGCGCGGCGCTGCTGGGCCAGGGCGTCCAGGAAGGCGTTGGCGGCCGCGTAGCTGCCCTGGCCGGCGCTGCCCACGGTGCCGGAGGCCGAGGAGAACAGCACGAAGGCGGTGAGGTCCTGATGTTCCGTCAACGCGTGTAGGTGCAGCGCCGCGTCCACCTTCGGCCGGAGCACCGGATCGAGCCGCTCCGGGGTCAGCGACTCGACGATCCCGTCGTCCAGCACGCCGGCCGAGTGGACGACCGCGGTCAGCGGGTGCTCGGCCGGGACGCCGGCCAGCAGTCGCTCCACCGCGGTGCGGTCGGCGAGGTCGCAGGCGGCCACGGTGGCCTCGGCGCCCAGCTCGGAGAGTTCGGCGGCCAGTGCCACCGCCGCCGGGTCCTCGGTCCCGCGCCGGCCGGTCAGCAGGAGGTGGCGCACGCCGTGCGCGGTCACCAGGTGCCGGGCGACCAGCGAACCGAGCACCCCGCCGGCACCGGTGACCAGCACGGTGCCGCCCTCGGAGGGCGTGAACGGGCCTGCCCCGGCGGCCGGTACCCGGGTGAGCCGGGCGGCGAGTACCGTGCCGCGGCGGATGGCGAGTTGGGGCTCGCGGGCGGCGGACGCCGCCGGCAGGAGCGACGGCAGCAGCGTGGGGAGGGCGACCGGGTCGTCGGTGTCGACCAGCACGAAGCGGTCGGGGTGCTCGGACTGCGCCGAACGGACCAGGCCGCGCACGGCGGCGGCGGCGAGGTCGGCGACGCCTTCGGTCGCGTCGACCGCGACGGCCGCGTGGGTGGCGAGGACGAGTGTCGCGCCGGCGCGGTCCTCGTCCGCCAGCCACGCCTGGAGCAGTCGCAGCGCGTCGGCCAGCGCGGCCCGCACGCCGCCCGGGTCGGAGCCGGTGGGTGCGCAGCGGACGAGCACGCCTGCGGGCGCGGCGGTGGCCGGGGGCAGCGGATCACCCAGTCCGATCGTGGGCCAGCAGGGTGCGGTCGGCGGGAGGGGCCTGCCCGGTTCGGCTCGCGGTGCCAGTGGCAGAGCCTGCCAGTCCAGTTGGAAGAGCGAGTCGGCCGCCCCCGGGCGGGCCTCGCGCAGGGCGGCCACCTCGACCGGGCGGATCACCAGGGACTCCACCGAGGCGACCGGGCGACCGGTCGGATCCGCCACCGTGATCGCCACCGACCCCGTCGCGTCGTAACTCAGCCGGACCCGCAGCACGGTGGCACCGGAGGCGTGCAGGCGCACGCCGTTCCAGGAGAACGGCAGCCGGGCCCTGCCGGGCTCCTCCCGCTGGTCGGCGCCGTCCTTCGGCACCAGCCACAGCCCGTGCAGCGCGGCGTCCAGCAGCGCCGGGTGCAGGCCGAACGCGGCCGCCGCGCCGTGCTGGTCCTGGGGCAGCCGGACCTCGGTGAACACCTCGTCACCGCGCCGCCAGGCCGCGGTCAGCCCCCGGAACGCCGGCCCGTACCCGTACCCGAACGACTCGAAGCGCTCGTACAGCCCCTCGACCGGCACCGGCACCGCGCCGGCCGGCGGCCAGACCTCGGGGTCCGGCTCCGGCTCGCCGGTGGCGGGCGCTGGGGCCAGGACGCCGGTGGCGTGGAGGGTCCAGTCGTCGGCGTGGTCGTGGGTGGCGTGTTCGGGGCGGGAGGAGATGGTGAGGGTGCGGCGGTGGGTGGGGTCGGGGGTGGTGATGCGGATTTGGAGGTGGTGGGGGGTGGGGTTGGGGAGGGTGAGGGGGGTGTGGAGGGTGAGTTCTTCGAGGTGGGTGGTGTGGGTTTCGTCGGCTGCGCGGAGGGCGAGTTCGAGGAAGGCGGTGCCGGGGAGGAGGGGGGTGTCGGTGATGGTGTGGTCGGCGAGCCAGGGGTGGGTGCGCAGGGAGACGCGTCCGCTGAGGAGGGTTTCGCCGGTGTCGGCGATCTGGACGGCGGCGCCGACCAGCGGGTGCCCGGTGCTCTCCAGGCCCGCCGCGCTCACGTCGCCGCCGGTCGCCGGCCTCGGCTGCGCCCAGTAGGTGCGTCGCTGGAACGGGTAGGTGGGCGTGGCGGCTCGGGGGCCTTCGCCGAGGACGGTGGTCCAGTTGACGGGGTGGCCGTGGGTCCAGGCGTGGGCGAGGGAGTGGAGGAAGCGGTGGTGGTTGTTGGTGTCGCGGCGGAGGG
>NZ_JBVHLF010000017.1:0-128598 GCF_055559155.1 Kitasatospora sp. NPDC024654 | reverse complement strand
CCCCCCCCCCCCCCCCCCCCCCCCCCCCCCCCCCCCCCCCCCCCCCCCCCCCCCCCCCCCCCCCCCCCCCCCCCCCCCCCCCCCCCCCCCCCGCGACCTGCCACCCGGCGCCGACGCCCCGACCGAACGACCCTGGGGGACAAGGACCTTGACGCAGCAGGCCGGCACAGCGGCCGTCGACGACCCGGCCGCCGGTGCGCTGGTCCCCGGCCCCGGGGGCTTCGCCACCTCCTACCAGCAGACCCTGTCCGTCATGAACCACCCGGTGCCCCGGCTCAGTTCGGGCCTGCGACTGCACGGTGAGTACCAGGGCTCCGGCTTCACCGAGCCCCGGTACATCGCCCGCCGGGGCGACGGCCAGGTGATGCAACTCTCCTTGCTGCTGCATCTGGTGGCCGGCGCGATCGACGGCCGGCGGAGCACCGAGGACATCGCGCACCGGGTCAGCGGGATGTACGGGCGGGAGCTGAGCGAGGAGAACGTCCGCTACCTGATCGAGCGGAAGCTCGAAGTGCTGGGCGTCACCGTGCCGTTCGGGCAGCCGGACGACCTCGTCCCGGACGCCCCGCGGTCCGACCTGCTGCTCAGCCTCAAGGGCCACCGGGTGCTGTTCGACGAGCGCCGGGTGGCCCGGATCGCCCGCGCGCTCAGCTGGCTGCACTGGCCCCCGGTGGTCGCCGTGGTGCTGCTCGCGGCGGTCGCGATGGACGTCTGGCTGTTCGGGTACTTCGGCGCGATGACCCCGGTGCTGGAAGTACTCGACCAACCCGTGCTGCTGCTGGCGGTGTTCGGCCTCACCGTCGCCTCCCTGGTGTTCCACGAGTTCGGCCACGCCTCGGCCTGCCGGTACGGCGGCGCGCACCCCGGGTGCATCGGCTGCGGGGTCTTCCTGATCTGGCCCTCGCTCTACACCGACGTCACCGACGTCTACCGGATCGGCCGGGCCGGACGGATCCGCACCGACCTCGGCGGGGTCTACTTCAACGTCGTCTTCATGCTCGGCATGGCCGGCTGCTACTTCGCCACCGGGCAGCCGTTCTTCCTCAGCGCGGTCTACCTCGGCCACTTCGAGGTGCTGGAGCAGCTGATGCCGGCCGTCCGGCTGGACGGGTACTACATCGTCGGCGACCTGGCCGGGGTGCCCGACCTCTTCGGGCGGATCAAGCCGATCCTGCTCAGCATGGTCCCCGGCCGGCCGGTGCCGGCCGAGGCGGCCGGCCTCAAGCGATCGGCCCGGGTGATCGTCACCGTCTGGGTGCTGACCATGGTCCCGCTGCTGGTGGGCGATCTTGGCTACGCGCTCTGGAACCTGCCGCGGATCCTGACCACCACCCTGCACTCGCTGGTCGCGCAGCTCACCGGCACCTGGTCGGCCTTCGCCGCCGGGCAGCTCGCCGCCGGGCTGGTCGGGGTGCTGGGCAGCCTGATGCTGGTCTGCCCGCTCGCCGGGGTCGGGTACCTGTCGGTCCGGCTCGGCGGACGCCTGGTCCGCGCCGCCGCGCGGACCACGCAGGACGACCGCCGGCTGCGGATCGGCCTCGGACTGCTGGCCGCCGCCGGCGTCGTGGGCCTGGGCCTCGCCTGGGCCGGCGGGATCACGCCCAGGCCGCTGCCGGCGCAGCCGCCGATCGTGCCGGCACTGCAACCCGGGGTGCCGCAGGTCCGGCCCGTGGTGCGGGTGCCGCACGTGGGCCGGGTGCACGAGCACGCCAGGCCCCTCCCGGCGCGGTCCGCCTCCGCGACACCGCGCGTCAACGGGCCTGCCACGCCCGGCACGGGAGCCCCGGCCGGCGGCCAGACGCCAGCCGCGCAGGTCGCGGCGCCGCCCGCCCCCGCTCCCATCCCCGCGCAGAGTGCCGCGGCGACCGCCGCCTCCCAGCAGCCCTCGCGGTCGGCGCCACCCAGCCGGACGCCGTCCGCTGCGGCCAGCCCGTCGCCCGTGCCGACCCCGAGCACGGTGACCCCGCCCGCCACCTCGTCGCCGGTCGTCGGGCCGAGCCCCTCCCCCACGCCCGGCACGCCCACCGCAGGACCAACCACCGCAGCACAGCCCAAGGAGATCTCGTGAACCACCAGCAGCACCGCAAGCCGCGTCGCGGCCGCCTCACCCCGGCCGGCCGGGCCGTCCGGGTCGGCCTGTTGGCCACCATCGGCTTCACCGGCGTGGCCACCGCGCTCCCGGCCCAGGCCGCCACCGGCGTGGCCGTGGCCGACGACTCGGCGCACACGCTGGCGAGCCCGGCCCAACCCGACCGGTTCCAGGACTCGTTCACCGTCCACCAGTACGGGACGCTGCTCGCCGCCAGCGCCACCAACCAGGCCGACGCGTTCGCCGCCGGCTGCTCGGCCGCCGCGCCCTGCCGCTCGGTGGCGCTGTCGTTCCAGATCGTCACCATGGCCGGGGAGAACGTGCACCTCAACGCGGTCAACCTGAGCAAGGCCGAGAACGAGCACTGCGCCGGGTGCCAAACCCTGGCCGGGGCCTACCAGTTCATCATCTCCACGCCCGAGCCGTTCCGCCTGTCGACTGCCGACATGCGGCAACTTGATGACATTCACGACCAGTTGAACGCGCTGAGCCGCTCCGACGAGTCCACCACGGCGGTGCAGAACCAGGCGGACGCGTTGGCCGCGCAGGTGCTGGCCGTGCTCAACGCGGCCGCGGCGAACGCCCCGAGCGGTGGCGGAGGCGCCGCCGCCGCACGGACCCCGCGGCCGGCGGTGAGCATGCATCGGATGTTCACCCTCTGACCCGCGGCGTGGGTGGCCCCGGAGCCGACACCACCGCCGCTCCGGGGCGCCAGGCTGCACGGTGTGCGGGGTCAACCGACAATGGGACCCGGGAGGTCGACCGGCGCCGTGACGCGGACAGCGGGCGCACAAGGGGACACAAGGAGTCAGCGATGGCGACGACAACCGTGGACTGCCTGGTCATCTTCGGCGCGACCGGCGACCTGGCCAAACTGGAGACCTTCCCGGCCCTGGTGGGCCTGGTCGAGCGCGGCGTACTGGGCGTCCCAGTGCTGGGCGTGGCCAAGAACGGCTGGAGCCTGCCGGAGTTCCGTGACTACGCGACCGCCTCGCTGCGGCTCAACAACATGGACCCCACCACCCCGGCCGCCGAGAAGCTGCTCGGTCTGCTCCGCTACGTGGACGGCGACCTCACCGAGCCCGCCACCTACCAGGCCCTGGCGGACGCGATGGGTGACGCGGCGAATCCGCTCTACTACCTGGAGGTGCCACCGGTGCTGTTCGGCCGGATCGCCCAGGGCATCGCGGGAGCCGGCCGGGCCGGCGGCGCCCGGGTGATGGTGGAGAAGCCGTTCGGCACCGACCTGGACAGCGCCCGCGAGCTCAACGCCACCATCCAGCAGGTCTTCCCGGAGGACGCGGTCTTCCGGGTGGACCACTGGCTGGGGCTGGAGCCGATCCAGAACCTGCTCTTCGCCCGGTTCGCCAACACCGTGCTGGAACCGTTGCTGAACCGGACCTTCGTGGACAGCGTGCAGATCACCATGGCCGAGGACTTCGACGTCGCCGACCGCGGCCGCTTCTACGACCGCACCGGCGCCATCCGCGACGTGCTGCAGAACCACCTGCTGCAGATCCTGGCCAGCGTGCTGGCCGACCCGCCGGACGGCGCTGGCCTGGCGCACTGGCCGCAGGTCAAGGACCGGGTGATCGGGGCACTCCGTCCGCTGACCGTGCGCGACGCCGTGCGCGGCCAGTACCACGGCTACCACGAGGTCCCCGGGGTGAGCCCGGCCTCCACCGTGGAGACCTACGTCGCGGTCCGGCTGGAGCTCGACTCCTGGCGCTGGGGCGGCGTACCGGTGCTGATCCGGGCCGGCAAGTGCCTGCCGGTGACCGCCACCGAGATCCACCTCACCTTCCGCCGCCCGCCGCACGACGTCTTCGGCCTGCGCGACACCAGCATGCTGAACGCGCTGCGGATCCGGGTCCGGCCGGACACCGAGCTGGGCCTGACCCTGGTGGGCAAGCAGGCCGGCGACACCAACCGCCCGCGGCAGGAGGAGCTGGTCTTCGCCCAGCAACCCGGCTCCGACATGCGCCCGTACGACCGGCTGATCGGCGCGGCGCTGGAGGGCGACCGCTGGCTCTTCGCCGACCAGCAGACGGTGGAGGACGCCTGGCGGGTGGTGGACCCGGTGCTGGACGACACCGTCCCCGTTCACCCGTATCCACGCGGCAGTTGGGGACCGGCCGAGGCGGACGTGCTGCTGCCGCCGGGCATCCGCTGGCACGATCCGGCGGCCTGAGGCCGCGGTGCCCGGGTCCCGCCGGCGCATGCCCCCCGGGCCCGTCCGGCGGCTCGCGTCCACCACCCCCGACGTCCGGGCCGCGGCCGCGCGCCGCGCGGTGCGGGTCAGCACGGCCGCGGCCGCCGGCTTCTACTCCTGCCGCTACGGCCTGAACCAGCCGGTCACCGCGATCTACGCGCTGTTCGGCGCGCTGGCCCTCGGGACGCTCTCGCAGATCTGCGGCTCCGGCCGGCAGCGGGCCGCGACCACGGCGGCCGCGCTGCCGGTGGGCTGGCTGCTGATCGCCATCGGCACCGCGGCGGCGGCGCACACCTGGACGGCGGCGCTCGGGATGCTGCTGGTGGGCTTCCCGCTGACCCTGGCGTCGATCGCCGGCCCCCGCCCGGCCAGCGCCGCGCCCGGGCTCCAACTGCTCTACATCCTGCCGTCGTTCCCGCCGTACGCGCCGCAGCAGTTGGCCGCCCGCCTGACCGGGGTGACGATCGGCGTGCTGGCGCTGGCCGCGGTCGAGCTGCTGCTGCTGCCCGTCCCAGCCGGCCCGAGCTACCGCACGCTGCTCGCTGACGCCGTCACCGACGCCGGACGGCTCGCCACCCGGCTACGCCGGCCGGCCGAGCTCGACGAGAACGACCGGGCCGCACTCGACCCCGCCGACGAGCGGCTGCGCCCTTCCCACCTGCCGCCCGCCGAGCGGCCCGCCAGCCCCAGCCGGACCGATCGCGCGCTCGCCCAGGCCGGCGCCGCCGTCCGGGTGCTGCTCGGTCAGCTGCACGCGCTGGCCCGCACCCCGGAGGCGCCCGCGGACGACCCCCCGTCGGCCGCCATGCTGGCCCGGATCGCCGAGGCCTGCGCCTGCACCGCGGCCGCCCTGCGCGGCGGCCCGGCACCGCCCGCCACCGCGATGGACGAGGCGCTCCGCGCCTTCCAGGCCGAGCGGATCGAGCGGGCCCAGGCTGGCAGCCCGGATCGGGCCACCGTGCCGGTGCTGCGCCGGCAGGCCCGGGTGCTGGCGGCCGCCGAGCCCGCGCTGACCCTGAAGTCGGCGGTCCGGGTGGCGGTGGACGGCCGCCGGGCCTGGCCGCTGCACCCGGTGGCGCTGTTCTGGTACGCCCGGGCCCGCACCCCCACGCTCTGGTGGTACCGGATCCGCGACCACCTCACCCCGCACTCGGTGTACTTCCAGAACGCCGTGCGCACCACCGTGGGCCTGGCCGCCGCCCGGCTGGCGGCCGGCGTGCTCGACCTCCAGCACGGCTTCTGGGTGCTCCTCGCGGTGCTGACGCTGACCCGCACCACCGCGCTGAGCACCTGGCGGTCGGTGCGCCAGGCGCTGCTGGGCTCCCTGGTCGGCGCGCTGGCCTCGGCCGCCCTGCTGCTGATCGCGGGCCAGCACGCCGAGGCGTACGCGGTCGTCCTGGTCCCGCTGATGCTGGTGGCGTTCACCCTGGGCCCGCTGCTCGGGGTGGCCTGGGGACAGGCCCTGTTCACCCTGGTGGTCGCCACCGCCTTCGCCCAACTGGCGCCGACGACCTGGCAGCTGGCCCGGACCAGGCTGCTGGACGTGGCCACCGGCAGCGTGATCGGGCTGACCTGCGGGCTGCTGGCCTGGCCGCGCGGTGCCCGGGGCGAGCTGCGGCGGAACACGGCGGCCCTGGTCCGGGCCGGCAAGCCGGTGATCGAGCAGACCGCGGCCGCCCTGCTGGGCCCGACGCCCGCCCCGGAGCCGAGCGCGATCCGGCCGGCCCGGCGCGCCCTCCGGCTGGCCGAGTCCTCCTACGCGCAGTACCAGGGCGAGCTGGGCGCACCGCGCGCCTCATCCGTCGACTGGCAGGCCGCGCTGATCGCCGCCTCCCGGATCCTGCAGGGCGCGGACGAGCTCCTGGACGGCCACTGCGACTCACCGCGCCCGCGCGACCCGGCCGGCTTCGCGCGGGCCCGGGCGGCCGCGGCCGCGGTGGCGGCGGGCTGTGACCGGCTGGCCGACCTGCTGGCCGACGGCCGGGACGGGGCCGCCCCGGTCCCGCGGGTCCGGGTGGTCCCGTCGGACGGCCCGAGCCCGGCGGACGCCCCGGCGCTGCCACTGCTGGTCGACCTGGAACGGTGGCTCGGCACCGTGGCCGCCCTGCTGGACCGGGTGCTCCCCGAGCCCGCCGCGACCGGCGCGGATGGCGGCCCCCCCGGTCGCCCGCCTACCGTGAGATGAGCTGCACGGAGGTGGCTCCCCATGCCCGGACGGATCGAGGACTACGCCCTGGTCGGCGACCTGCGGACGGCGGCCCTGGTGGGCCGGGACGGCTCGGTGGACTGGCTCTGCGCCCCGCGCTTCGACTCCCCCGCCTTCCTGGCCGCGCTACTCGGCACCGAGCAGAACGGGCACTGGCGGATCGCCCCGCAGGACGCGGGCCCGTGCACCCGGCGCGGCTACCTGGACGACACGCTGATCCTGGAGAGCGTCTGGGAGGAGCCCTCCGGCACCCTGCGGCTGACCGACTTCATGCCACTGCCCGGTGACGGCACCGGTCCGCACCTGGTCCGGATCGCCAGCTGCACGACCGGTTCGGTGCGGCTGCGCAGCGAACTGCGGCTGCGCTTCGGCTACGGGCGGTTCGTGCCCTGGGTGCGCCGGGTCGCCGGGGCGCGGGTCGCGGTCGCCGGTCCGGACTCGGTCTGGCTGCGCTCGGACACCGAGCAGCGCGGCGAACACCTCACCACCCGCGCCGACACCGTGCTGGAAGCCGGCGACAGCGCCACCTTCGTGCTCAGCTGGCAACCCTCGCACCTGCCCGGGCCGCCCGCCCCGGACGCCGCCCAGGCGCTCGGGCGGACCCGGGCGTTCTGGGCCGACTGGATCGCCGCCTGCGGCTACCAGGGCCCGTACCGGGAGGCCGTGGTCCGCTCGCTGCTCACCCTGAAGGCCCTCAGCTACGCCCCCACCGGCGGGATCGTCGCCGCGGCCACCAGCTCGCTGCCCGAGGACCTCGGCGGTGAGCGCAACTGGGACTACCGGTTCTGCTGGCTGCGCGACGCCACCCTCACCCTCTCCTCACTGCTGCGCGGCGGGCTGGTCCGGGAGGCGGAGTCCTGGCGGCAGTGGCTGGAACGGGCGGTGGCCGGCAGCCCGGAGGACCTGCGGATCATGTACGGGGTCGCGGGCGAGCGCTGGCTACCGGAGACCGAACTGGACTGGCTGCCCGGATACGGCAACTCGCGGCCGGTCCGGGCCGGCAACGCGGCCGCCGACCAGCTCCAACTGGACGTCTACGGCGAGGTGATGGACGCCCTGCACCTGGCCCGGACGGCCGGGCTGCCGCCGCTGGCGCACGCCTGGGACATCCAGCGCGTGCTGATGGAGTTCCTGGCGAACACCTGGCGGCAGCCGGACGACGGGCTGTGGGAGATCCGCGGGCCGCGCCGGCACTTCGTGCACTCCAAGGTGATGGCCTGGGTGGCGGTCGACCGGGCGGTCCAGGACGCCGAGCGGTTCGACCTGCCCGGCCCGGTGGACCGTTGGCGGACGATCCGGGAGGAGATCCACCGGGAGGTCTGCACCCGGGGCTTCGATCCGGGCCGGGGCACCTTCACCCAGTACTACGGCTCGCGGGAGCTGGACGCGGCACTGCTGCTGATCCCGAAGGTCGGGTTCCTGCCGCCGGACGACCCCCGGGTGGCCGGCACGGTGGACGCGGTCCGCGCCGAGCTCGACCAGCAGGGCTTCGTCCGCCGCTACACCACCGGCGCCGATCCGGAGACCGCCGTGGACGGCCTGTCCGGCACCGAAGGCGCCTTCGTGGCCTGCTCGTTCTGGCTCGCCGACGCGCTCGCCGGGCTCGGCCGCGAGGAACAGGCCCGGGAGCTGTTCGAGCGGCTGCTGACCGTCCGCAACGACGTGGGGCTGCTCTCGGAGGAGTGGGACCCCCAGGCCAACCGCCAACTCGGCAACTTCCCGCAGGCGTTCAGCCACATCGGGCTGCTGGACACCGCACTGGGGCTGTCCGGCCGGCGGCATCCGCTCTCCTGACGGTCAGTCAGCGTCCTGGAAGGAACCGTGCCGTCCGGCGCCGGCGGCGAACCGGGCCGCCCCGGCCGCGGTGTCGGCGGCGAGCGAGAGCTGCCCGCGCCGCCACTCGTTGGCCAACGCGACCGGCTCGGACAGGCTGTGCTGTTCGAGCAGCGAGCGGCGGTCCTGGCGCAGGCAAGTCTGCGGGAACCGGGCCAGCTCGGCGGCCAACTCCTCAGCCGCCGCCCGCTCCTGGCCCACCGGGACGACCCGGTTGGCCAGCCCGATCCGGTGCGCCTCGGCGGCGTCCACCGGGCGGCCGGTGAGGATCAGGTCCATCGCCCGGCTCTCCCCGATCAGCCGGGGCAACCGGACCGTGCCGCCGTCGATCAGCGGCACGCCCCAGCGGCGGCAGAACACCCCGAAGACGGCGTCCTCGGCAGCCACCCGCAGATCGCACCAGAGCGCCAACTCCAGCCCCCCGGCGACCGCGTGGCCGGCGATCGCCGCGATCACCGGCTTGCCCAGCCGCAGCCGGGTGGGGCCCATCGGGCCCGGTCCGTCGGCGGAGAGCCGGTTGCCGCGCTCGGTGCCGACCGCCTTCAGGTCGGCACCGGCGCAGAACGTCCCGCCCTCGCCCCAGAGCACCGCGACCGCGGCCGAGTCGTCCGCCTCGAACTCCTCGAAGGCCGCCAGCAGCGCGGCGGCGGTCGGCCCGTCCACGGCGTTGCGGGCCGCCGGGCGGGACAGGATCACGGTACGGACCGCTCCCCGCTGCTCGGCCCTGACCGGATCGGTGCTCATCGGGCTTCTCCTCTCGGTTGGTTGACCGCGACCGGAATCGGTCCGGCCCGTCAACGGGCTGATCAGCCGGTGACGCTCGGCGCGCCGGTCTCGAGGTGGCCGGTGAACCGGCGCGACCAGCTGGCGTCGAGGTCCACGGTCGCCGTGAAGTCGTACCACCCGTTGGTGTAGGCGACCGCGTTGAAGTAGTCCGACACGCTGCCACCGGCCGGCACCTGGTAGGTCCACGGGCCGTCCGAGCGGTACTGGTTCGAGGTGATGGTGAAGGTCGCGGTGCGGCCGGAGCCGGCGGCGTTGGTCATGGTGAACCAGACCGCCTGCTGCCCGGTGTTCGGGGCCGCGGCGTAGGAGCTGGTGGTCTCGGCGTACTGACCGGCGTTGGTGGCGTTGCCGGTGACCCGGCGCAGGAACCGGTTGGGGCCGATCAGGGTGAGGTCGTAGGCGCCGTCGCCGTAGCCCGAGCCGATGTTGAAGAAGTCCTCGGCGGTGCCGTCGGCGCCGCTGGCCGGGTCGTACGCGGGCACCGTGTACTGCCACGGGCCGCCGCTGCGGTACTGGTTGGCGTAGATCGCGAAGTGCGCCGCGCTGGTGGCCTGTTCGCCCTCGTTGGACATCTTCATCCAGAGCAGGATCTTGCCGGCCGCGTCGAACTCCAGCCGGTCCACTGAGCCGTTCGGCTGGTAGGGCAGCGCGCGGGCCGGCTTCGTGCCGGGCTCCTGGCTCGGCATGCTGTTGTTGGTCGGGATCGGGTTGGGCAGCAGGGTGCAGTTGGACTGCCCGATCTGGTAGCTGGTGTCGGGCAGCGCGGGCAGCCCGTAGACCGGCGAGCCGAAGTCGAAGGCGCCGGTGAGGTCGCCGCAGACCTGACGGCGCCAGTCCGAGATGTTCGGGCAGATCGCCGGGGTGCCGAGCGCCGTCGTCCAGGTCTCCAGGAAGCGCAACACCGAGGTGTGGTCGGCCACCTGGGAGTCCACCCAGCCGCCGCGGGTCCACGGCGAGACGATGATCATCGGGACCCGGAAGCCCAGCCCGATCGGGGTGCCGTTCTGGATCGACTCCTCGGCGGTGCCGGCCGGGGCGACCGGCGGCGGCACGTGGTCGAAGAAGCCGTCGTTCTCGTCGTAGTTGAGGAACAGCACGGTGGAGTCGAAGACGTCCGGGTCGGCCGCGAGCGCCTGGATCACCAGGTTGACGAAGTGCGCGCCGTCCCCGGGCGGGGCGTCCGGGTGCTCGGAGTGCGCCTGGTCGGCCACCACCCAGGAGACCCGGGGCAGCGTGCCACCCAGTACGTCCGCCTTGATCGCGGCGGCGATGTCGTCCGGGGTCGAGCCGGTGACCGCGGGCACCGAGGCCATCCCGCGGTCGTGCAGCGGGGTGCCGGCCGGCGCGTTGGCGAACTGGGTGAAGTAGGCCAGGGCGTTGTCGCCGAAGTTGTCGTTGGCGTTCTGGTAGACCTTCCAGCTCACCCCGGCGTTCTGCAGCGCCTCGGCGTAGGTCTCCCAGCTCAGTCCGGACTCCGAGCCGCCGTCGTACGCCGGGCCGCCCTTGGTGCCGTCCGGGCCGATCATGCCGCTCCACAGGTAGGTGCGGTTGGGGCCGGTCGCGCTGATGATCGAGCAGTGGTACGCGTCGCAGATGGTGTAGGCGTCGGCCAACGCGTAGTGGAACGGGATGTCGCTCCGGTTCAGGAAGCCCATGGTGCGGTCGGAGAGCTTCGCCGATATCCAGCTGTCCATCTTGCCGTTGTTCCACGCCTTGTGCTGGGTGCTCCAGCCGTGGTCCAGCGACTGGTCGCACTGGGCGTACTTCTCCCCGGTGATGCCGAAGGCGGACGGAGTGGTGCTCAACTGCCAGGGGTACTGGTGGCCCCAGAGCAGCCCGGGCTGGTTGAAGACCGAGGTGCCGTTGCCGCCGATGGTGATCGCGCTGCGGTCCCCGAAGCCACGGACGCCCTTGAGCGAGCCGAAGTAGTGGTCGAAGCTGCGGTTCTCCTGCATCAGCACCACGACGTGGCGCACGTCGCGGATCGTCCCGGTGGCGCCCTCCGGGAGCGCGGCGGGGGTCGCGCCGGTGGCGGCGGAGGCCGGGACCGCCTCGCCCGGCAGGGCGTCCACGCCCAGCGCCGCGCCGACGGCGGCGGCGGAACCGAGGAAGGACCGACGGGAGACAGGAGACAACGCGACCTCCGAGGTCGTGGTGGGGGGACGTGCCAGCCGCACAGGCTGCCGCTGGTGGGCGACTGGCAGGCCCGGTCCCGGTGACCACGGGATGAACGCCGCGCGACGGCTACTGGATGGTAACCAGCTGTCCCGGGAATGCACTAGCTCCTCTGCGGCACCAGGTTCGGTGAGGGCCGGCCGGCCCTCGGTCGGCCCGGCCGCGCGGGGCCGCCACACCGCCGTCCGGACCCGCGCTGAGCCACCGTCCGACGGACGGCCCGTCACCCGTGCGCCGTCCGTCGGCATGCGCGCGAGCCGGGCCACCGGTTCCCTGGAGGTCGAGGCACGGAGTTCCGGGTGAACACCGCAGCGACCCACCAAGGTGTCGCGACCGCGCCTTCTGGAGGTTCGAAGACCATGCGTTCCACTCGTGCTCTGACCGGGGCCGCGCTGGCTGTCGCGGCCCTCGGGCTGGCCGTCCCCACCGCCCTGGCCGCGGACGCCGGGACGATCGCGGCAGCCCCCCGGCCGGTCGCCCCCGGCGACGACGTCAGCCTGAGCAGTTCCGCGTGCGGCGACAGCGGCTCGGCCGCCGTCGACGCGAGCAGCCTGGGCTCGGGCACGGTCGCGCTGATCTCCGAGGACCGGACCGGGCCGCGCGACGTGCGGGGCGGGCTGAAGATCCCCACCGGCACCCGGCCCGGCAGCTACTGGATCGGCGGCACCTGCGCGAGCGGGCGCGCGCTGACCGGGACGGTCGTGGTCACCGGGCCGGCGCCGGTGGGCTCGATGTGGGCCGGGCTGGACGACGACACGCTCGGCGGTGACACCACCCGGATGGCGGCGGGCGGCGCGCTGGTGGTAGCGGGCGCGCTGCTCGGCACCCGACTGCTCAGCCAGCGTCGGAGCGAGCAGCTCTGAAGCCGTGGCCGCGCGGCCGGCCCGGTGGTCAGCCGCCGCGACGGCCGCCGCGGGCCAGGAAGGCCCGCAGGCCGTCGGCGACCCCGTCGGTGGTGGCGGTCACGGGCTGGGCGGTCACGGCGGGGGGCTCCGATCGGGTTGGGCACCGGCACCACGCCGGTGTCGATGGGCTGACGGCTGATCGGCACGGCCAGCCGGATGGCCTCCTCCACGCCGCTGGCACCGAGCAGGGTGACCGGGTCGGCGGCCAGCCGGTCGGTGACGTGCTCGATCTCGCGGCGCAGCACCCCTCCGCCACGGGTCGGCCGGCCGTCCCGGTCCAGCAGGCCACGGGCGGTGAGCCGGCGTCGGGCCCGTTCCCACTCCTGCTCGGTCCAGCCGCGGCTGGTCCGCAGCGGCTCCCGGCCGAGCTGTCCGGTGGCGGCGTGGGTGACGGTGGCCTCCAGGCCGCTGAGGCCGGCGTGCACCACGGCGATCAGGTGCCCGTCGCCGCGGTGCTCGCGCAGCACGGTGGCGGCCAGCCAGAGCCGACCGAGCACGCCGGCCGGGCGGGGGACGGCGGACCAGGCGGCGGCCAGCGGCGAGGTGCGGCTGCGCGAGGGCAGCGACGGGCGCCGGTTCGAGGCGGGCCTGGCCGCCCTCCCGCGGATCACCGCGGCCGCGCACATCACCGGCGACTACGACCACCACCTGCGGATCGCCTGCACCGACACCGCCGAGCTGGGGGAGGTGGTGGAGGCCCTGAAGCGCGACCACGGCGTGCGCGAGTTGCGCAGCCGGATCGTGCTGCGCGAGGTCGAACTCGACCGCACCCGCTTCCTCGGCGAGTCCTACCAGCGGCGTCTCGGCTGAGCGCGGGAACGGGAACGCTCGCGGGCCGGCTCCCTCACCGGCCGACCCGCGAGCGTTCCCGTCGCCTCACGCCGTCACTTCACACCGTGAGCACGGCCCGGAACTGGGCCTTGCCCAGACCCTGGAAGGCCTCCTCCGCCTCCTCCAGCGGGCGGGTCTCGATCATCGGCCGGACCCCCTTGAGCGCCGCGAACGCCATCGCCTCCTCGCTGTCCTTGGCGTGGCCGCTGTACCAGCCGGCGATCTCGCGGCGGCCGAAGACCAGCAGGTCGGGCGAGACCGCCAGCGAGTTGTGGTCGGCGCCGATGACGACCAGCCGGCCGTTCGGCGCGAGCCCCTGGACCAGGTCGGCCTGGGCGGGGCTGTTGACGGCCGTGGAGATCACGGCGGCCGCGCCGCCGAGCCGGGCGAGGGCCTCGCCCGCGCTCCCCTCGGTGCTGTCGAGGTACTCGTCGGCCCCCAGTCGCCGGGCCACCGCCTCGCTCTCCGGCCCGAGGCCGATCGCGACGGTGCGAAAGCCCATCTTGTCGGCGAACTGCACGGCCAGGTGGCCGATCCCGCCGATCCCCTGGACGGCGACGGTGTCGCCCGGCCGAGCACCGCAGTGCCGCAGGGCGTTGAACGAGGTGACGCCCGCGCACATCATCGGGCCGGCCTCCTCGAAGGAGAACGCGTCGGGGATCCGGGCCAGGGTGTCCTGCGGCGCCACCAGGTACTCGGCGTAGCCGCCGTCGTAGTGCAGTCCGACGATCCGGCGTTCGGCGCAGTTGACGAAGTCGCCGGTGCGACAGGTGTCGCAGACGAAGCAACTGCCGCCGTGCCAGCCGACGCCGACCCGCTCACCGACCGCCCAGGCGCCGACCCCGGCACCGACGGCGTCCACGGTACCGGCGATCTCGTGCCCCGGCACCCGTGGCAACCGCACGCCCAACAGGCCCAGCCGGGTGAGGTTCTCGCCGCCGCAGATCCCGCAGGCGCGAACCCGCACCCGCACTTGCCCGGGGCCGGGTTCGGGCACCGGCAACCGGGTGACGGCGAACGGCGCCTTGGCCTCGACGACCTGGACAGCGCGCATGTCCGAAGCGTTCATCGGTCTTCCCTCCGGGCTGGGGGCTGGCTCAACTCGGGTTACCACACGGTCAGTTGCTGGAGCTGCCGGTCATCAGGACGTCTTCGCCGGCGAGGAACTCGGCCACGTCGGCGACATCCTCGGTGGTGGCCATCCGGCCGATCGGGACGGTCCCGACCGGGCTCTTCCCGTCCGGGCCGTCCTCGACTCCGGCCGCCTCGACCACGGCGACCGCCTCGTCGGTGGCCTCGTCCCGGGAGTGGTTGATGACGACGTCGGCGCCCCGCGCGGCCAGCCGCAGCACGATCGCCCTACCCAGCCCCTTGGAAGCTCCGGTCACCAGGGCGACCTTGCCTTCGAACGACATGGACCGAGCCCCTTTCGCTCAGGGAACCACCGGCGCACCGGGCCGCGCGATGGTGGGGAGGTCCCGACGGGACGTGCGCCGTCCTGGCACGTGCCGGCAGCCCGGGCCCTCGGCTACAGCATCCGGGCCACCCCGCGATCCGGCAACCCGACCCGGGCCATACGACTACAGCCGGTGCGCGCATCGACGGTGGATGCCAACCGCCCGGCGGGGCACGGGTCATGGGGCACGCTACACCCTCGAAGGCGTGAATTTCAGTTTTCTTCAATTCATCATCGAGACCGCCGCCCGGTTGCTTAGCGTAGGGGCCATGGCACACACGGACATTGCACTCAAGGAAGCGATGATGATCGAGGGCGCGATCGGCGTGGCCCTCGTGGACGTCGGCAGCGGCATGGCACTCGGCACGCTCGGCGGCAACAAGGAGTTCGACCTCGCGGTCGCCGCCGCCGGGAACACCGACCTGGTCCGAGCGAAACTGCGCACCATGGAGATGCTGGGCCTCACCGGCGGCATCGAGGACATCCTGGTGACGCTCACCGGCCAGTACCACCTGATCCGGCCACTGACCTCGCGCAGCGGCACCGGCCTCTTCCTCTACCTGGCCCTGGACCGCAAGCGGGCCAACCTGGCCATGGCCCGCCGCCAACTCCAGCTGGTCGAGGGCGAGCTGGAGGTCTGATGCCACCTCCGCTCTACCAGGTCAAGGCGGAGTTCTTCCGGATGCTGGGCCACCCGGTCCGGATCCGGGTACTGGAACTCCTGCAGAACGGCCCACTGCCGGTGCGCGACCTGCTCGCCGACATCGGGTGCGAGCCGTCGAACCTGTCGCAGCAACTCGCCGTCCTCAGACGGTCCGGCATCGTCACCTCCAGACGCGAGGGACCCACTGTGCTCTACGCGCTGGCCGGCGGGGACGTCGCCGACCTGCTGCGCTCGGCCCGCCGGATCCTGACCGTCCTGCTCACCGACCGGGAGGGGATCCTCGAGGAGCTGCGCCAGACGGACGACCCGACACTGGGCCTGGATCCGTTTCCGCACGGCTGACACCCGACAGGGGCCGGGCCACCCTGACACGGGTGGGCTCGGCCCCGGACCGCAACCGGCGCGTGCTCAACTCGTTGGGTGATCCGCACCGCGGATCGCCGACCCCAGGGCGGCGACCCGCAACGGACCACCCCAGGAACAGATCTGATGGAGAGTCAGCACCTGTGGCGGCCCGGGCGGGCGCAGCGGTCCGGCGCGGCCGAACCGGCCGACGGCTCGACCGCCGTGACGTCCACTGCCACCGGCGGTCTCGCCGAGGCCGAGGCGACCCTGATCGCGCACTACCGCCGCCTCACCCTGCTCGCCTACCTGGTGCTGCCGGCCGGGGTCGACCGCCACCACCGGGTGCTGGCGGCGCACACCGTGGTCCAGCACGCGCTCCCGGGGCGCGCGGCCCGCTGGCAAGCCGCCCGGCGCACCGAGCCGGCGCAAGCCACCGAGATGGCACGCCGGGGCACGGACGCCGCCGTCGGGCCCGCCGCCGATCCGGTGTACCGCCTGCTGCGCACCCGGGTCCTGCGCGGGGCGCTGACGGCCGCCCGGCGACGGGTGCCCCCGGGTCGCGCCACGGGTCTGGGGGCTGCGGCTCTTCCCGCCCACCGGCACCAGCGACGCGCTCGCACTGGACCACGCCCTCGCGCTGCTCTCCCCCGCCGGCCGCGCGGCGTACGCGCTGTGCGGGCCGGAGCGGCTGGAGCCCGACTCGGCGAGCGCGGTACTGACCGCCGCCGGGGTGGTCCCGGACGAGGTGCGGGCCGCGCTGGCCGAGGCCGAGTCGCTGCTGGCGACGTATCCGAGGGCCACCCATCCGGTCGAGGAGTACCCGTCCTTCGACCCCTGCACGGTCCGGCCTCAGCCGACGGTGACCGTCAAGACGCTGAACGCGTGGGCCTTCGCCGTGCAGTCACTTCCCGAGCAGGCCGGTGGCGCGACCTGGGTCTGCCTGCGGGCCGACCGCTGGAACGGCTCCGGCGCCGCCGCCACCGAACTCCTGCTGCCCGCGGCCCGTCCGGACGAGCCGGCCGTACGGACGGCCGGCGGCGAGGGCCCGGCGTGCGGCCGGACCGACCCGAACGCGGTGGCCTGGACCTGGTGGCCCTCCCCCGGCGGCCATGACTACCTGCTGGCCGCCGCCAGCCGCCCGATCGCCCGCCTGGACGTCCAGCCCCCGGCCGGGCCCTCCCCGTCGCCGAGCGGCCCGGCGGGCGCGACGGTGCTGGCCGTCCAGCGTCCCCGCGCGGCCGGCGTGCGGGTGAGCGGTGTCCTCCCGGACGGCAGCCGCGTCGGCCCGCTCTCCTGACCCCGTCAGGCGCGACGCCGTCAGACCCGACCCCGTCGGGCCGCGGTTCCGTCAGGCGGGCAGCCCGGCGAGCAGGTTCGGCAGGTCGGCGACCGAGTCGATGACGTGATCCGGTGTCCCGTCGGCGTCCCGGACCGCCTGCTCCCGGTACTTGCCGGTCCTGACCAGCACCCCGGTGATCCCGACGCGCTGGGCCGCGAGCACGTCGGACTCGACGTCGTCCCCCACCATCACGGTCCGGTCCGGCTCGGCACCCAGGTGGGCCAGGGCCGTGGCGAAGAACGCCCCGGCCGGCTTCCCGAGCACCTCGGCCCGCGTCCCCGTCGCCCGTTCCAGTCCGAGCAGGAACGCCCCGCTGTCGAGCTGCAGGCCCTGGTCGGTGCGCCAGTACAGGTTACGGTGCATGGCGACCAGCCGCGCGCCTCGTTGGAGGTGGCCGAAGGCGCGGTTGAGGGCCGGGTAGTCGAAGTCGGCACAGGCGCCGGCCCCGCCGACCAGGACCACCTCCACCTCCTCCCGGGTGTCCGCCTCGACCAGCCGCACACCGGCCAGATCGGCACTGATGTCACCGCAGTTGAGCAGCAGGCAGCGGGCGCCCGGGTGCTGCTCGGCCAGCCGGGCCGCGGTGACGGCGGGTGCGGTGAGGATGTCCTCGCTCCCGACCGGGAAGCCCGCCTCGGCGAGGGTGTTCGCGATCGACGCCCTGGTGCGCGCGGTGGTGTTGGTGAGCAGCGCGAACGGCAGGCCCGCCGCGCGCAGGCGCGTCAACGCGTCCACCGCCCCGGGGAGCGGCTGCCAGGACACCGTGAGCACACCGTCGATGTCGATCAGTGCCGCGCCGATCCGTGCCATCTCGCCCTCCGGCTTCACTGGCCGAGCCAGGTCGGCCGGATCTCGAAGCCCTGCAACCCCTCGAACTCCTCCTCGAAGACCCTGAGCCGGTCGACGATCGCCAGCTCGGGACCACGGCGCGCCCAGACCACCATCGTCCCGACGGCCTGCGCGGGTCCCTCGAACACGGCCTCGACCGTCCCGTCCGGCAGGTTCCGCACCCAGCCGGCCACTCCGAGCTCGACGGCCGTCCGGCGGCAGGTGTCCCGGAAGAACACGCCTTGCACCTCGCCGGAGACGATCACTCGGTTACGGATCATTGCTGCCTCACCGTCGGACGCGTACGACTCACCGTAACGGCCCTCCCCTACCGGAGCCATCCGGCGGCACCCGGTCGGGGCACGGTTCCGGTGGGGGTCACTGCCGGGGCGGGTAGAGCGCGAAGACGTCCTCCTGCTGGTCGGTGTCGCCGGGCACGAGGGCGCTGTCGGCCGCGCCGAACAGCAGGGTGCTCCCCGTCGCGTCGACGGCCCCCGCCTGCTCGTCGACCGGGACCGGCGAGCCGTCGGCGGTCAGCGCGAGGCGTTCGGTCCGGCCGGTGCGCAGGTCGCGACGGAAGATGCCGACGGTCTGCCGGCCCCCGCCGGGCAGCAGGTTGTCCGCCTGGGAGCTGAAGTAGACCCAGCGGTCGTCCGCGGTCATCCCGATCAGCCGCGAGGACTGGTCACCGGGGGTGCCGTCGGGGGCCGTGCTGACCACCGTGGTGGCACCGCGGTCCAGGTCGCGCACCATCACCTGGCTCGGCGCCGCGAAGTCGTCGCCGAGGGACGTGAACACCGCGTAGCGGCCGTCGGGGCTGAGCGCTCCGGCCTCGACGGCCGCGGTGCCGCCGTCGGGTTGGACGCTCGCGAGGCTGGTCCGGCCGGTGCGCAGGTCGTGCAGGTAGAGCGGGTAGAAGCGGGGCTTGTGCGGGATGGCGTCCAGGTTCGCCGCGGCGGGCTCGAGCCCGGGCGGGGCGGGCTCGGCGACCGGGTCGAAGCCGCCGTCGCGGGAGATGCCGCCGTCGCGGGAGACGAACAGCACCCGCGAGCCGTCCGCGCTGAGCGCCGGTTGGAAGGAGCCGGCCGCGGTCTGGGCGCCGTCGCTGGCGACGTCGACCCGCGTGGTGGTGCCGGTGCGGCGGTCGAAGACGAAGACGTCCGCGGCCTGGTTGGTGTCCCCCGGTACCAGGTCGGCGCGGTTCGAGCCGAACGCGACATAGCGACCGTCCGCGCTGATGACCGGTTCGAAACTGTCACCGACCTGCGGCCGACCGCGGTCCCCGACACTGATCAGCTCGGTGTGACGGGTCCACAGGTCGCGCACGAAGACGTTGTCGACGCCCTTGGTGGTCCCCGGCACCAGGTTGTCGGCGGCCGAGGAGAAGGTGACGTAGCGACCGTCCGCGCTGATCCCGCCGGCGTCCGAGTAACTGTCGGCCTGGGCACCCGTGTTGCTCACGTTCACCCGCTCGACCCAGCTGCTCCGCAGGTCGCGGACGAAGACGTCAGCGAGGCCGTTGGTGTCCCCCGGCACCAGGTTGTCGGCTTCCGAGGTGAAGAGCGCGTAGCGGCCGTCGGCGCTGAGCGCGACCGGGTGCGATCCCCCGTCGGGCTGGGCGCCGTCGGGCGCCAGGCTGACCCGCACGACGACGGGCGGCGGCACGGCGGCGACGGCGGGCACTGCGGCGGCCACCGTGAGCACGGCGGTCACGGCGCAGGTGCCGGCGGCGGTCAGGATCCTGGTACGGCGTGGTCCGAGCATGGTCTCCCCTCCCGGGACGGACGCCACGAGCCAACAGCCACCCGTACGGGCCGTCAACCGATGCACCGACATTGGCGGGTTACCTCCCACCGGCAGCCGCACCAGCGCTCCGGTCGGTCCGGCGGTCAGGTCGCGGACCGAGGTGGCACCCGCTCCCTACGGCCGGGCGGCGACAGCGCGGAGGTGGGCGAGCAGGGCGGGAAGCGCGGCTTCGAGGGCCGCGCGGGTTCGCCGGTAGTCGGCCGGCGTGCCGTCGAAGGGGTCGGGAACCTCGGTCCCGGGGGCGGCGGTCGGGTCGAAGGCGGTCAGCAGGGCCGACCGTGGTCCGGCGCCGGTGGGCAGGAGGGCGGCCAGTCGGTCGCGGTGCTCGCGGGTCATGGCGAACACGAGGTCGCTGGCGGCGAGCGTTTCGGGTTCGACCGGAGTGGCCCGGTGCGTCGCCGTCGCGGGGTCGAGGCCGAGTGCGGCCACCGCGCGCGGGTCCATCGGGGTGCCGGCTTCGGCGGCCAGGCCCGCGCTGCCGATGAGCGTGCCGTGCGCGAGTCCGGCCGCCGACACGGCCCGGTGGAGCAGGTGTTCGGCCATCGCGGAACGGCAGGTGTTGCCGGTGCAGACGAACAGCACGTGGTAGGGGGCGGGCACGGACGGCTCCATCGTCCTCGGACGGCTCGGGGAGACGAGCCTATCCGGGCCGGGACGACGGATCAGCCGTCCAGCAGGGTGCGCAGGTCGACCAACTGGTAGCCCCGGGCCCGGACGGCGTCGATGATCAGCGGCAGCGCCTCGGCGTCGAGGTCGGTGGGCCCGGCCTCACCGCTCTCGTCGACGCCGACGTGCATCTCGACGATCTCCCCCGGTGCCAGCGCGGCCATCACCCGGTCGACCGCCTTCCGCACGGTCATCCCGCCGGGCGTGCCGAGGTAGCCGTCGGTGTCGGCGGAGAACTCGATGTCCGCGAAGCCCAGCGCGTTGACCGCGGCGATGCCCTGCGGGGTGGTGGCGCTGTAGGGGAAGCGGAAGAACGGCAACGGCGCCACGCCGGTGGCCGCCCGGATCGCCCGGTCGGCCCGCAGGACCTCCTGCTGGGCCTGGTCGGCGGTGAGACGGTCGAACAGCGGGTGGCTGTACGAGTGGTTGCCGATGCCGTGCTCGGCCGCCATGGCCCGGGCGGCGGCGGGGTGGCGCTCGGCGAACCGCCCGGTGAGGAAGAAGTCGGCGGGCGCGTCGCGCTGCCGCAGCGTCGCCAGCACCTCGGGCACCCCGGTCTCGTCCCAGGCGGCGTTGAAGGTCAGCGCGACCTCCCGGCGGTCGGTGGGCATCCGCCGGTTCTCGCTCCCGAACAGCCGCCCGAGCGGCGCTCGCGGCGGCGACCCGCTGGCCGCGGCGGCGGGCACGCCGAGCACGGCGACAGCGAGGAGGGCGACGGCGGCGGCGAAGCGGTTCACGCCCGATCAACGCCCGCCACCCACGGGAGGTCACTCGCCTCATTTGCCGTTCCGGCAAGGAACTTTGCCAATTGGCCGCCGGCTGTCGCACGCTCGCCGAAAGGCGCCAGCCAACCAACCCGACCGAGGAGACGACCGATGACCGACACCTCGCCACAGAGCACCGCCTACGAGTACTGGGAGGAGTTCTACCGCGACCGCGAGAGCCCGTGGGGCCGGGTCCGCAAGCCCAACGAGCCGCTGGTCCGGGAGGTCGGCGAGCTGACCCCCGGCACCGCGCTGGACCTCGGGTGCTCCGAGGGCACCGACGCGATCTGGCTGGCCGACCGGGGCTGGCGGGTCACCGCCGTCGACGTCTCGGCGACCGCGCTCCGCCGGGCCGCCGCCAACGCGGCCCACGCCGGGGTCGCCGAGCGGATCGACTGGCAGCGGCACGACCTGTCGCAGTCGTTCCCCGCCGGCCGCTTCGACCTGGTGTCCGCCCAGTTCCTGCACTCCCCGGTCGAGCTGGAGGGCGAACGGACGGCCATCCTGCGCCGGGCGGCCGAGGCCGTGGCACCGGGCGGGGTACTGCTGATCGTCGGTCACGCGGGCTGGCCCTCGTGGCAGCACACCCCGCACTTCGACTACCACTTCCCCACCACCGCGGAGGTCCTCGACTCGCTCGACCTCGCGCCGGGACGGTGGCGGGTCGAGCGCGACGAGCTGTTCATCCGCGAGCTGAGCGACCCGGACGGCCTGCCCGGCACCCGTGAGGACAACGTCCTGCGGTTGCGCCACACCGCGTAGCGGCGACCAATCAGGCGACGGCCGGGAACCCGGTGCCGGTGAGCCCGGCCGCGACGTCCCCCAGCGCCCGGGCGGCCGCCGGGTCCGGCGCGGCCCGGGACGGACGGTCCGCGCCGCGCAGCAGCTGGGAGGGGAGCCCGAGCAGGCGGGTCGGTGAGGGGCGGACGGGCCGAGGTGGTCGGCCGGCGCCCGCGGCCGGCCGGCATCACCTCCCAACGTCAAGCGTCGGCAAAATGGTCAACCCGGTCGCCCGGCGGCAGCTAGGCTTGCCGAGGTTTGCAGAAGGCACCTCGTTCGGTGAGGCGTCTGCACGGACACAGGCCACTGACCCCACGACGTCGAGAGACGCCCAGGTTCAGGACAGATCTTCCCGGCTTAAGGGTTGATCCCAAGTGGCTTCCAGTCCTTCGGGCTTGGATCACGCCGTGCAGTGCCAAAGCTCTGACGGGTTGGGGTGATCCGGCGGCTCGGGCGCGCCGGTGAGCTCCTTGCCGAGTCGATGACGCACCGAAGACGGTTCGTCCGGCCGGGAGGAGGCGAGAGACATGGATTGCAGTAGTCCGGGCCACCGTGGCCCCCACCCCCGCCTGTCGTCGCCCCTCCCCGCCCTGCGATAACGACCCCACCAACACGGAATTCTGACTCAGCATCAGTTTATCGGCCCGCGCCGACGTGGATCACCCGTCGGGCGGCGCGCCGCCGTGTGCACCCGACTCCCCACCGTCACCCGGGAGTTCGGGCGGCCCACCATGACCACCACCACCGAGAGGAGGCCGTCTGTGATCACGGCCCTCGACCACGTCCAGCTCAGCGCACCGCCCGGCAGCGAAGCACTGCTCCGGGCCTTCTACTGCGACATCCTGCAACTGGCCGAGATCCCGAAGCCGGCGCCGCTGACCGACCGGGGTGGCTGCTGGTTCGCGGCCGACGGCGGCCGGGTCCGGCTCTACCTGGGGATCGAGGAGCGTTTCCGGCCCACCACCAAGGTTCACCCCGGACTGGTGGTCAGCGCGATCGACGACTTCGCGACGCGCCTGGCGGATCTCGGTGCGTTGGTGGTCTGGGACGAGAGCCTGCCGCCGCACCGCCGCTTCTACACCCAGGACCCGGTCGGCAACCTGCTGGAGTTCGTTGAATCCGTTCCCGAGTGCCGGCCGGCACCGGACCAGGTCCTGCTCGCCGGACGGCACGGCTGAGCCTCCCGGGTGGTGACCGGCGGGTGTCCCGGTGGCGGCGCCGGCTCGGCGGCCGATCCGCTGGTAGCTTCGCCAGCCGTTGCCAGGCAGCCGAGCGGCCCGCGGCCGAAGGACCGAGGCCGGTCGCCCAAGGACGGAGGCAGATGTGATCGATGAGAGCCGACGGGTTCCCCCTTTGAGCCGCAGGGACTTCCTCGCCTCGGCCGGCCTGGCCGCGGCCGGGCCGGCCGTGGTCGCGCCGCCCGCGGCGGCCGCACCCACCGCGCCACCCGGCGCGACCGCCGTCGGAGCGGTCGCGCGGCTGCTGGCGGTGCCCGGCAACCGGCGTGACGTCCAGTGGATCAGGGCGGCGCTCCAGGTCGCGGTGGAGCTGGAGTTCGCCACCATCCCGCCGTACCTCTGCGCCTGGTGGTCCGTCAGGGATCGTGGCCACCAGGCGGCCCGGCTGATCCGCCGCATCGTGAACGACGAGATGTACCACATGGGCCTGGCCTGCAACCTGCTGGTGGCGGTGGGCGGCCGGCCCCGGATCGCCGACGCCGTGCCCTCGTACCCCGGCCCGCTCCCGGGCGGGGTCCGGCCCGGACTGGTCGTCCACCTCTCCGGGCTCACCAAGGAGTACGTGCACGAGGTGCTGATGGGCATCGAGACCCCGGAGACCCCGCTCGCCCGGATGGCGGCCGGACCGCCGACCATCGGCGCCTTCTACACCGCGCTGCTGGAGGCGTTCCGCGACGTCCGGCCCGAACTCTCGGCCGAGGGCCAGCTGGCCGACCGGATCGGCCCGGACCGGCTGCTCCCGGTGGAGAGCTTGGACGACGTCGAGCAGGCGATCGAGATCATCAAGGAGCAGGGCGAGGGCACCTCCGAGTCGCCCGACAGCCGGTTCGGCTCCGAGACCCCGGCCCACTACTACGCGTTCGGCGAGATCTACCACGAGCACCGGCTGCGGCGGGTCGACGGCGTCTGGGGGTTCACCGGCGAGCGGGTGCCCTTCCCCGAGGTCAACCCGATGGGCTCGGTCCCGGCGGGCGGCTGGACCGCCCCGCCGCCCGAGGCCGAGCGGCTGCTCCGCCGGTTCGACGCCATCTTCACCGAAATGCTGCGCCGGTTGGAGGCCGCCTGGACGGCCGGCGACCCGGGCACGCTGCGCGCCGCCGTGCACGCCATGCGGGCGATGGAGGGCCCGGCGCTCAGCCTGATGGAGATTCCGCTGCCCGACGGGGAAGGCGTCTACGGCCCGCAGTTCCGCCCGGTCACGACGTAGCGGGTGCCGCTCAGGCCGGTGTGGCGGCCAGGTCGGCGGCGATGGCGGCCAGCACCCGCGGTCCCGCCTCCCCGGTCAGGAAGAAGTGCCCGCCGGGGAACATCCGCACCGAGCACTCCGCCCGGCTGACGGCGGACCAGGCCGCCAGGCCGTCCCGGTCCATCCGGTCCTCCTCCCCGCCGAAGACCGAGAGCGGACACTCCAGCCGCCCGCCCGCGGGCGGCTGGAAGGAGTCGACGATCCGGTAGTCGGACCGCAGCACCGGCAGGACCAGCTCCAGCAGCTCCGGCATCGCCAGCACCTCCTCCGGGGTGCCGCCGTTGCGCCGCAGCTCCTCCACCAGCCGCTGGTCGCTCCAGGTCAGGCGCTCCGGCACGGTCCGCCAGGCCCCGGGTCCCTCGCAGCCGCTGAGCAGCAGCCGGGACGGCCCGCACAGGCCGGCCCGTTGGGCCGCCAGGGCCACCCCGTAGCCGAGCAGCGCGCCCATGCTGTGCCCGAAGACCGCGTACGGGCGGGAGAACAGCGGGGCCAGCCCCTCGAAGGCGGCCGCCACCGCGGTCGGGTAGTCCGTCAACCGCTCCTCCCCCAGCCGGGTCTCCCGCCCGGGCAGCTGCACCGCGACCAGCTCGACCTCCTCCGGTAGGCCGCTCGCCCAGGAGCGGTACATCGACGGGCCGGCCCCGGCGGCGTGGAAGCAGATCAGCCGCAGCCGGGCGGCCGGCCGCGGTTCGGGGATGCGGGCCCACCCCGCGGCGACGGTGGAGGGGGCGGGGAAGCGGGTGGACATGAGGGCCTCTCAGCTCGCAGGGGTCGGACCGTCGGACCGCGCGCGCCGTGGAGCCCGGGGCCGCGCGATCGGGCTCCACGGTATCCGGCGGCCGATCGGCCGCTGCCACCCGCACCGGGCCGGCACCCGTCAGGCCGGCTCCTCCGGCAGGGTGAGCAGGTCCACCACGTCCCGCAGTTCACCGCGCCACCGGAAGGCCGCGCGCTGCCGCGTGGCGCCGTCCCCCGTGGCGCGCAGCCGCTCCCACAGCTCGGCCACCCGCTGCTCGTCCCCCGCCGCGGCCAGCCCCGGCGCGGCCCGGTCCATCAGCCGCTCGACCGCCTCGTCGGCCGGCAGCAGCGTGCCGGTCACCGGGTCCAGCGCGCTCCCGCGCAGCCCGTCCTTGGCGGCGAGCCAGTGCGCCGCCCGGAGCACCGGCTCGACCAGGACGGGTGCGGCCACCCCGCGGCGGATCTCGGCCAGCAGCACCACGGCCAGCCCGCGCAGCAGGCCGGCCAGCAGCAGCACGGTGTCCGGGTCGGAATTGACGTCGGCGACCCGGATCTCCAGGGTCGGCACGTGCTCGGAGGGCCGGGCGTACCAGTAGACCATCCGACGGTCGATCAGCATCCTGGACCGGACCAGGGTGTCCACCAGCGCGTCGTAGGCCGCCGCGTCGGGCACCAGCGGGGTCGGTCCGGCCTCCGGCCAGTTCCCCCAGCGCATCACCCGCCAGCTCGCGTAGCCGCTGTCCCGGCCCCGGAAGTAGGGCGAGTTGGCGGTGAGCGCCTGCAGGGTCGGCAGCCAGGGCCGCAGGTGTCCGGCCAACCGGACGGCCTCGTCCCGGTCGGCGACCCCGAGGTGAATGTGGCAGCCGCAGACGGCGGCGCCCTGGTCGCCGATGACGAGCGGCGAGAACTGCGCCGCCAGCCGCAGGTAGCGGTCCTGCTCGCTGACCTCGGGCAGCACCGGCGGGGGCAGCAGGATCGTCCCGGAGGCCACCACCCGGCAGCCCGCCTCGCGGGCCGCGGCGACCACACCGGCGCGCACCCGGCGCAGTTCGGCGGCCAGCTCCGTCAGGGTGAGCACCGGCCTGGTCCGGATCTCCACCATGGTCGGGAAGAGCTCGACGGTGACCCCGTCGCCCAGCAGGTCTCTGGCTCGCTTGACGACGACCGGCGCGCATGCCGTCAATGCCCGGCTCGTGTGGTCGGCGAGGAAGAACTCCTCCTCCACGCCGAGGCTGAGCACCTCGTCCGTCCTCAGAGCAGCCCGACCGGTCAGGACCCCTCCCCTCAGCGGGGCGGCCGGCCGCCGCCCACGTCCCCCGTTTCTACCCAGCCGGCCCGCGGGCCGCCCGCCGCCGCGCCCGACGGCCCGCCCGAACGGACCATCGCACCCCACCCGGTCGGCGATCCACCACCAGGCTCACGCGGGGTCAGGCCGGCCATCGAGCGAGTGGATGATATGTCTAAGATAGTCATCAAATCCCACAGTTAGGTTGCCTCTGATGACTTTTGATCAGGTATCAGAACTGATACGGCACGTCCGCACCCACTCGCCCTTCTACCGCGAGCTCTACGCCGACCTGCCCGAGGACGTCGCCGACCTCACCGCGCTCCCACTGACCGAGCACACCGCCTACTGGGCCGCCCACGACGCCGAGCCGAGCCGGGTAGTCACCGGCCCGCACCAGGACGGCCTGCTCTTCAAGACCGGTGGCACCACCGGCACCCCGCGACTGTCGCTGTACACCCGCGACGAGTGGCGCCGGATGAGCCGCTGCTTCGGCGCCGGCCTGCCCGCCGCCGGGCTGCGCCCGGGTGACCGGGTGGCCAACCTCTTCTACGCGGGCGAGCTCTACTCCAGCTTCGTCTTCACCCTGAACGCCCTGCAGGACGCCGAGGTCCCCACCGTCCAGCTGCCGATCGGCGGCGCCGCGCCGCTCGACTTCACCGTGCCGGCGCTGCGCGATCTCGGTGCCACGGTGATCGCCGCACCGCCCACCTCGCTCTGCCGGCTGGCGGGCCAGGTGCTCGACACGGTCGGCACGCTGCCGCTGGTGCGGATCGCGCTGTTCGCCGGCGAGGCCTGCTACGGCGACCAACTGGCCATGCTGGCACGGGCGTTCCCGAACGCCGAGGTGCGCTCGATCGGCTACGCCAGCGTGGACGCGGGCATCCTGGCCGGCCCGGTGGCCGGCGAGACCGACAACCGGGTGCACGAGGTGTTCACCACCGACAAGGTGGTCGAGCTGCTCGACCCGGAGACCGGACAGCCGATCGAGGAGGAGGGCCGCCCGGGCCGGGTGGTCGCCACCGACCTGACCCGCCGCCTGATGCCGGTGATCCGTTACCCGGTGGGCGACCTGGCCGAGTGGGTGGACTTCCCGCGCCGGCGATTCCGGCTGCTGGGCCGCTCGGACGAGGCCGCCCGGGTCGGCGTGGTCACCGTCTACCTGGAGGACCTGCGGACCCTGGTCGCGGAGACCGACCGGAACGGGCTGGTGGGCAACCTCCAGGTGGTGCTGCGACACCACGACGGCCTGGACCAGCTGGTGTTGCGGCTGGCCGGCCCGGTCGGCGGTGACCCGGACGAACGGGCCAAGCTGGCGGACGAGTTGGCCGGCCGACTGGCCGAGCTGCGGCCGATGTTCGGCAGCCACGTGACCAAGCGCCTGATCCACCCGCTGGCCGTGGAGTGGACCGGCCCGGACGGCCTGCTGGTCAACCCGCGGACCGGCAAGCTGGTCCGACTGCTCGACCAGCGGATGGACTGACCGGCCGACGCGCCCTGGGCGGCGGCCCCCGGAAACCCCGGGAGCCGCCGCCCTCAGCATTTCTGACGCTACGTCAGAGATTGCGGGCCCGCCGCTCCACCACCGCGAGCAGCTTGCCGCTGGCCTCGGTGTGCGCCAACTCCTCGACCGGGCAGCGCTCCACGATCACCCTCACCAACTCGTCCCGCACCGCGGCGGCGGCCAGCTCCGGATAGCCATCGAGGAACTCCCCCACCGCCGCGTCGTCCTGGCCGAGCGGCTCACCGGCCAGCTTGACGGTCAGCGTCTCCCCGTCCGACTCGCTCTCGGCCAGCACCAGTTGGACGGCGTCGTGGTGCCCCAGCCGCTCCTCGGCGACCTGGACGAACCGGCGATAGTTGAGGAAGTGGCTGCCGCTGCGGAAGATGTCGCCGAACCGGCCGAGCAGTTCGAACCGCGGGGTGCGCCGGCCGCAGGCACAGTCGCCCTCCACCCAGCGCCCGAGGTCGCCGATCTCGTAGCGGTCCAGCCGCTGACCGCGACGGGTGTGCGCGGTGAAGACCAGCCGGCCGGCCTCGCCCGGCGCCACCGGACGGTCCGCTTCCGGGTCCAGGATCTCCAGCGTCTGCAGACCGCTGAACAGGTGGTGCACCCGCTCCGGGGCATCGGGGCACTGGTAGCCGAGCGGCCCGGCGTCCACACTGCCGTAGGCCGCCGAACGGATCAGCTCGACCCCGAACTCCTCGCGGAGCCAGGCCTGTTGCCCCTCGGGGAAGTGCTCGCCACCGTAGAAGACCTTGCGCACCCCGCGGTACTCGCGCAGTGCCTCGGCGCCCTCGGTGAACACCCGCAGCAGGTAACTGGGCATCCCGAACAGGGTGTCCACCCGGTGCTCGACGATCGAGCGGGCGACCAGCGCGTGGTCGCTCTGCATGGCCATCGGGAACTGCACCGCGCGCAGGTTCTCCAGCACCGAGTAGAAGCTGAGGAACCCGCCGTAGAGCAGCCCGCCGGCGAACAGGTTCATCGTCCGGTCGGTGCGCGGGTCGAAGCCGGCCGCCAGCACGCCTTCGGCGCCGTGCCGCATGTGCTCGTGGTAGTCGTCCCAGCTGAACGCGGAGAGCTTGGGCGCGCCCGAGCTGCCGCCGCTGCGGAAGAACACCTCGGCCCGGCTCAGGTCGCCCTGCAGCTGCTCGAACTCGGTCTTGGCGGTCACCGGCACGGCGGGGACCGGGAGTTCGCGCGCACCGATCAGGTCGTCGAGGCAGGCGTCGGCGGCGAAGCGCTCGTCCAGCTGTACGTCCACCCGGCGGCTGTAGCGCTGCAACGCGTAGACGCCGTCGTGCGGCTCGCCGTCGTAGCTCTCCAGCATCCGGCCGGGCACGGTGACCCGCTGGACGCCGGCCGCCAGCACCGCGCCGGCCAGCTCGGCGGTGTCGGCCCGGGCGGCCCCGATGCCGGCGGTCTGCAGGTAGCGGCGCATCGGGCGGAGCACCTCGCCGATCCGCTTGCGCGGCAGCGGCTTGACCCAGACCGTGCGGTGCAGCGGCGAGGCGCGCAGCGCACCGCGGGTGTCGGCCAGCACGTGCCAACGGCCGTCCGCGGCGGCGTGCACCCGGGTCAGCCCGAGGTGCTCCTCCAGCCGGGCCACCAGCACGGTGTTGGTGATCTCGGCGCTCTCCTGCAGCTCCGGCACGGGCCGCCCGCCGACCGGCACCGCCTCCTCCAGCACCGCGGCGAACCGCTCGGCGAAGGCGAAGAGTTCGTCCTGGTCGTCGGTGTCCAGGTAGACCACCTGCGGGCTGGCACAGGCCTGCTGGTCGAGCCGGATCACGTCGGCCGCGATGCCGTCCAGCACCGTGCGCTCGGACCAGGCCTCGGCGGTCAGGTAGGCGAAGGAGAGCTTGGGCCCCCAGTCGACCAGCCGGACACCGGCCGGCAGCAGCGCGGCGATCCCGCTGATCGCCTCCTCGCCGCCCCAGGCGGCCACCGCGTCGGCGGCCGCGCAGAGCCGGGCCGTCCAGTCGGTCCGGGCGGAGGAGAAGCCCAGCACCACCACGTGCCGGGCGATCAGCCCGGTCGGGTCGAGGTCGGCCAGCGCGGCCAGCAGGCCGTGGGTGAACCGGCTGTCGCCGCTGGTCTTGACGATGTTGAGGTTGCCCGCCAACAGGCCCTCGACCACGCTCAGCGCGCCGACCGCCGGGGCGTTGCCCGCGGCGATGTGCACCAGCAGGCCGACCGGCAGCCAGCCCTCGAAGATCTCCCGGCGGAAGTCGAAGCGGGCCAGCCGGCCCGGGTCGACGCCGCCGAGCTCGCGCATCACCTTGACCTCCAGCGCCTCCCGGGAGAGCGCCTCGGCCAGGTCGGGCAGGGTCCGCCCGGCCTCCTCGGCCGGGATCCCGGCGGCGTCCAGCAGGGCGCGCAGTTCGGTCGACTGCGGGCTGGCCGGGTCGGTCAGCGCGGTCGCCAACCGGTCGCAGGCGGCGAGCACCACCAGCGGGTTGAGGCGCTCGGCGAGCGCGTCGGCGGCGCAGCGGTCGAGCGCGTCGAGCCGGCGGTCGGCCTCGGCGTCCTCCACCCACTCGCCCTGCCAGTAGTGCCGGTCGGTGGTCACGGCGGTCACAACGTCCCCTCGGTCTTGAGCAGTTCGGCGGCGGCGATGGCACAGCTCTTGTTCCGGCTGAGGCCGGCCCGGCCGTGCACGGCGAACCAGGGCGTGGGCAGGCCGCAGCCGCACTCCTCGGGCGCGTGCTGGGTCACCAGGTCGCCCATCAGCACCGACTGGGCCGGCACCGAGGTGATGTACGGGGAGATGAACTGCGGGTAGCCGGGCTCGCCGTAGCCCAGCGGCGTCAGGTCACGCACCGAGCGGATCAGCAGCCTGGCCCAGGTCGGCACGTGCAGGCGGTGGTTGGGGCACTCCATGTGCAACACCGAGTGCTCGACGGCGCCGTAGCCGTCGCGGATCCGCTCGTCCGGGATGCCCAGCTGGTCGTGGATCCGCCGGTACAGCTCGGGCTTGCCGACCTGCTTGTCGGCGTGGCCCTTCCAGCCGCCGCCGAAGACCACCAGCGAGCGCGGGTCCAACTCCAGTGGCCCGATCCCGAGGTCGCGCATCCGGTCCAGGGTGAAGGAGAGGAACGCGGGGAACCCGAGGATCCGCACCGGCGCTCCCTCCTCGGCGAACCGGATGAGCGCCCGCACACAGCCGAACGGGTCGAACTCGTGGCTGCTGCCGGTGTGCTTGAGCGCGTACTCGGCCGAGCGGACCGGCGCGAAGTGGCACAGGTACTCGTCGGTGAACGAGGTGCCGAGGTTCAGGCCGGGCCGCGGCTGGTAGTTGGAGAGCCAGTAGTTGACCGGCTCGTCGGAACCGATCCAGCCGTAGTGGTCGAAGATCCGGGCGACCATCCGCTGGCCGTTGCGCAGCGTGAAGTCGTCGAAGAACATCTGCGACTTCTGGCCGGTGGTACCGGAGGAGGTGAGGTTGATCCGCACGTCCTCACGCGGGATCGAGACGATCTCGTGCGCCTTGAAGAAGTTGGCGTGCACGAAGGGAAGCCGGTCGAGCTCCTCGATGCCGGCCAGCGGCCTGCCGGCGGACGGGCCGGCCTTCAGCAGGCTCGCGTAGAACGGCGACCGGGCGGCGTGCCAGGCGTTCGACTCGTTCATCGCCTCGGTGAAGAGCTGGTCCAGGTCGGCGCCGACGCGGTAGGGCTCGGCGATGTCGCAGAGCCGCTGGACGTGGGCGAGGGCCTCCGGATCGGGCACCGCGACCGGTTGCAGGTACTGGTTCACTGGAATATCCCGTAGGTGTTGAGGTGCTGGTTGGTCCACAGCTCGATGTACTGCTCGGTGAAGGGCTGGAACGCGGCGTCGATGGCCAGGCCGCGGAAGTCCAGCGGCTGCAGGGTGCGGGCCATCACCACGTAGTCGCGGTAGCCCGCCTCCTCCCGGCGCATCGCGGGGTAGGCGGCCACCGGCAGGAATCCGGCCGCGAGCAGCCGGCTCAGCTCCTGGTAGGCGTCGAGCGGCAGCAGGGTCTCGATGTAGCCGGCGCCGCCGGCCGCCAGCCGTTCGGTGATGGCCTCCAGGTCGGCCTCGGCCAGGCCCGGCGAGGCGCCGATCAGGGTGCAGTAGCCGTCCGAGGGGCTCAGCTGCGCGTACACCTCGGCGCTCCCGTCCACCCGGCTGAGCAGCACGTTCGGGGTGTGGAAGGGATAGAAGCCGTCCTCCGGGTCGGCCAGTTGACGCGCGTAGCGGCGGGCCACGAAACTCGGCGCGTCGATCATTTCCAGCTCGCTCCGGGCGCCGCGCCGAGCGGGACCGCTCGGCGGCAGCGGCTCGTCGCTGATCTCGGGCTGCTGGTGCGGGCCGAGGGTCCGTCGAAGGGCCTCGATCAGTCCGCCGAGTGCTTGGGGAACCCGTTCGACCGGGATCCGCTTGTCGAGCACACCGGGGCGGTGCCGGGCCAGCAGCACCATGGTCTCGTGCTTGGCCGCCTTGCGGAGGTTGGGGAAGATGCCGAGCGCGTGGAACCCGGCCCGCAGGCAGGTGCGCTGGGGCGCGGTCGCGTTGGTCCGCGCGGTCGCGTAGACCGAGTCGGTCTCCTGGCTGTCGGCCAGCATCGCGTCGCTGAGTTGACGGACGGCCAGGTTGGCCAGCCCGCCGCCGCGGGCCTCCGGGTGGATCACCAGGCCCTGGAGCTTGCCGACCCGGGCGACCTGGTCCACCGTGCCGAGGATCGAGCCGACCAGGCGGCCGCGGTCGTCCCGGGCCACCAGCCAGGTGGAGCTCGGCGAGGCGATCTCCCGACCCATCACCTCCGGGTCGGTGCCCAGCGGTAACGCGTAGTCCCGCCCGTAGACCTGGCGATAGAGCAGCAGGAGTTCGTCGATGTCCTCGGCGGCAGCCTGCAGAAATTCGTTAGCCAAGTTCCCTCCCGCACACGTGGCACGCCCGCGGGTCGCGCGGGCGGATCAGGAATACGAATTCGTGGCCGAGGCCGGGTGCCTGGTGGGCGCCCGTTCGACGCGGCGGCACGGGTTCGTCACGGGCCGCGCCACCGACCTCGCCGCACGGTTCTCGGCAGGGTGGTCGGACACGAAGTAAGGAGTAGTCGGTCCCCCACCGGCCCTCTGCTCCACAGTAGCGCCTGCGTGGGGATGTGACCGACCATCACCGGTCGCTACGACGGGAAACAGCGGGCCGTGCGACGAGAATCACAGCACGGCCGGTCATATCCGGGGCAGTTCGCGAACCGCCCAAAGGAAACGGGAGGTGAACGGCTGGAAATCCGTACGAAATTCAACGAGATGACGTCGTATCGGTTTTCGGCCAGCGTCCGGCAGGACCGTCGGACAGTGCTTCGGGCACATGCCACCTAGGACGGAGAACACCTTCGCCGACGGGCCGTGGTGCGACGGCGACGTCCGATTCTCGCCATCCGGGCGACGGTCCCGGCGAGGCCGCCGGCCCGCCCGGCCGGGCCCTGACCCGCCGGCGCCGGTCGGCCGCCCTCCCGTTCCGGCGGCGAACCACCTGGCCCTCCGGTCAGCACCCGGCCCTCCGGTCTGCCCGGACGGGCAGTTCCGGAGTCCGTCCGGGCAGACCGGAGGGCTTCCCTCCACTTCCGGCCGGCCGGGAGCCAGGCGTACTGTTGCCAGACAACGCTGTTGCCACCCGGCGGCGCGCCGTCGCGGGGTGCGGGGCCCACTCCCCGCCCGCCCCGCGCGCCGTCCGCCCACCGGTCGGCCGCCCCGCCCCGGCCACCCGCCGCACGGCCGCCCTCCGCCCCCACACGTCCCACTGGTGAGGGAGGCCGTCGATGGCCGAGCCACCGGGCTTTCTCAGCACCCCCCGGCTGGCCCGCGAACGCCGTGCGGTCGACGAGCGGCTGCACGACTGGCGCGAGGTCTACGCCGAGCACGAGCACGCGCTGTTGCCGATCATTGGCGGCCAGGCCGGCCGCTGCATGGATTGCGGCATTCCCTTCTGTCACAGCGCCTGTCCACTGGGCAACCTCATCCCCGAGTGGAACCGGCTGGTCCGCGACGAGGACTGGCGGGCCGCCGCGGCACGGCTGCTGGCCACCAACAACTTCCCCGAGTTCACCGGGCGGCTCTGCCCGGCCCCCTGCGAGAGCGCCTGCGTGCTGGCCATCGACGACGACCCGGTGACCATCAAGAACATCGAGCTGGCCATCGCGGACCGGGCGTGGGAGGCGGGCTACGAGACGCCCCGGCCGCCGGAGCGCCGCACCGGACGGACCGTCGCCGTGATCGGCTCCGGCCCGGCCGGGCTGGCCGCCGCCCAGCAGCTCACCCGGGCCGGGCACACCGTCACCGTCTACGAGCGGACCGACCGCCCAGGTGGCCTGCTGCGCTACGGCATCCCGGGGTTCCGGCTGGAGAAGCACCGACTGGACCGGCGGCTCGACCAGATGTGCGCCGAGGGCACCCGGTTTCGCACCGGCGTGGCGGTGGGCACCGGCCTGCCGGCCGACCGGCTGCGGGCCGAGCACGACGCGGTCGTCATCGCGGTCGGCGCCACCGCCTGGCGCGAGCTGCCGGTGCCCGGCCGGGAGCTGACCGGGATCCACCAGGCCATGGAGTACCTGCCGCAGGCCAACCGGGTGGCGGAGGGCGAGCTGGCGACCCCGCCGATCTGCGCGGCCGGCCGGCGAGTGGTGATCATCGGCGGCGGCGACACCGCGGCCGACTGCCTGGGCACCGCGCTGCGCCAGCGGGCCGCCGAGGTGACCCAGCTGGACATCAACCCGTGCCCGGACCCCGACCGCCCGGCCGGCCAGCCCTGGCCGGTGCACCCCAAGGTCTACCGGGAGACCACCTCGCACGAGGAGGCCCGGGCGGCGCCACCGGCCGCCGGCGGGTCGGAGCCGCCCACGGTGGGCGACGCGCGCCAGTTCTCGGCGGTCACGCTGCGCTTCGTGGGCGACGGCGAGGGCCGGGTCCGGGCGGTCCGGCTGGCCGAGGCCGAACCGGAGCGGCGGCGACCGCGCCCGGACACCGAGCGCGAACTGCCCGCCGACCTGGTGCTGCTCGCCCTCGGCTTCACCGGCCCGGAGCACGACCCCGCGCTGACCGACCGGCTCGGCCTGACCTTCGCCCCGTCCGGTGCCTTCGCCCGGGACGACGGCTTCGGCACCACGGCGGACGGCGTCTTCGTGGCCGGGGACGCCGGCCGGGGACAGTCGCTGATCGTCTGGGCGATCGCCGAGGGGAGGGCGGCGGCCGCGGCCGTGGACCGCTACCTGACCGGCTCCACCGGCCTGCCCGCCCCGGTCACCCCGGCCGACCGTCCGCTGGTGCTGTGAGTCAGAGCCGGTCGTAGATCTCCGCCAACCGGCGCAGCACCTCCGCCGCCGTCCCCAGCGCCGCGGCGTCCTGCGCCACCAGGGCCTCGGCCAGGGCCCTGGCCAGCTCACCGCTGCGCTCCTCGTGCCGCTGCCGACCCCGCGCGGTGAGCGCGACCAGCACCGACCGCTTGTCCTGAGCCGGCCGCTCCCGGGTCACGTAGCCCGCTGCCACCAGCCCGTTGACCAGTTGGGTGGTGGCGGCCCCGGTGGTCTCGGTGCGCTCCGCGAGGCGGCCCACCGACAGCGGACCGTCCTCGGCGAGCACGCGCAGCGCCCGGGCGTGGGTGAGGGAGAGCGCGCCCGCCGTCCTGGTGGCCCGGCCGCGCAGCCGGGCGTCGGCGGCGCTCAGGCGGTAGGCGGCGCGGGTCAGCGCGTCCAGTGCCTGCGCACGGGTGGGGGTGGCGATGTCCTCGGGCCCCTCGGCCATGGCCGGCCTCCTCGGGTGTCAGCGGATCACGGTGGCGACCGGACCAACCGGAGTGGTTACTTGTTAAGTACTTAACATACTCTGCCCGTCGCCTCCGGGGAGCATGCCCGTGCCCGGGTCACCGCGCCATGGCGTCCGCCCCGGGTCGCAGCCCCTCGGCCAGCTCCTCGGCGATCAGCCGCTTGGCGATGGCGTCCACCGCGGCCCGCAGCTCGGCGCTGCGCGGCCGGCCGTGGTCCCGCTCCAACCGCTGGTTCAGCCAGCCGCCCCACGCCCTGCTGATCGCCTCGGCCTCCCGCTGCCCGTTCCCGGTGTGCGTGAGGTAGCCGTCGTAGCTCGAGAGGTAGCCCTCGCCGACCATCCGCTCGAAGACCGGCGAGGTGATGCAGGTCGAGCTGTTCACCCGGCTGGTCGGGCACGCGCGGCTCGGGTTGATCGCGGCGCGCCACCGGCTGCCGCCGGAGGTGCTGGCAGCGCCCTGGGATTCTCCGCGGCGTGCGCCAGCACCGCCGGGTCGGCGCCGGTGAGCCCGGCGGCGGTGCTCACGGCGCCGGTCAGCCGGGGCGCCAGCGTGCTGGTGTAGATGGTGCCGAACACCGCCGTGCCGAAGGAGCCGCCCAGGGTGCGGAAGAAGGTCACGCCCGAGGTGGCGGTGCCCAGGTCGGCGTAGTCGACGGTGTTCTGCACCGCGATCACCAGCACCCGCATGCCCAGGCCGATCCCGACACCGAGCACCAGCATGTGGAGCGAGGAGAGCCGGGCACCGGTGCCCGCCCGCATCAGCGACAGCAGGTACAGCCCGACGCCCGTCACCAGCGAGCCGACGATCGGGAAGATCCGGTACCGCCCGGTACGGCTGACCACGTTGCCGCTGAACACCGACGCCCCGAGCCGCACCGGGCGGACCACGCCGAGCTGCCCGCCGTCGCCGATCCCGGCGCTCGGTGGCGCGGTCACGGGCGGTCCGTCCCGGGGTGGGCGCGCCGAACGCGGCATCGGCCTGTCCGGCCCGGGGGGCGGACAGGCCGACGTCTGGGGGTGGCGTCAGGAGGTCCGGAGCGCGGTGTCGTCCAGGACGAAGCTGGTCAGCTGCGGAGAGTTGTTCTCGGTGCCGACGAACTTCACGGTGACGGTCTGGCCGGTCCAGGCCGAGAGGTCGACCGAGTACTGCTGGTAGCCCTTGCGGGCGTTGAGGTTGGAGTAGGTGGCCACGGTGGTGGTGCCGGTGCTGCTGACCACCTCGACCTTGAGGGTGTCCATGGCCTGTCGCGTGCGTTTGGCGGTCTCCACGTGCAGCCAGTACGACAGGTTGGCCTTGGCGCAGCCGGTGGGGATCGTGACGGTCTGCCAGAGGTTGTCCGTGGCGGCTCGGCCGTAGCCGTCCAGCCAGGCGTCCCAGCTGCCGGAGTGGCTCGGTTCCAGGGCCATCTGGTTGTTGAGCACGCCGGCGGTGCTCTTCCAGGGGGTCATGTCGGAGCCGTTCTCGAAGCCCGCGTTGCCCAGCAGTTGACTCGCGGTGCAGCCGCTGGCGGCGCTGTTGACGGTCCAGGTGAAGCTGGTGGTGGCGCTGGCCCCCGTGCCGTCGGTCGCGGTGACGGTGACGTGGGAGGTGCCCGCGGTGGTCGGGGTGCCGGAGATCAGGCCGCTGTCGGAGATCGACAGTCCGGCCGGCAGACCGGTGGCTCGGTAGCTGACGGTCTGGCCGGAGGTGGCGTCCACCGCGGTGATCTGGAGCGAGGCCGCGGTGCCGGTGGTGCCGACCTGGTTGCCGGGGTTGGTCACCGTCACGTCGTGGCCCGGTGAGCCGCTGCCCCCGCCGCCCGTTCCGCCACCGCTGCCGCCGGTGGGCGCGGCGGAGGTGAAGGCGGCGGTGCCGTTGGGCGTGCCGAGTCCGGTCGGGCCGTCGTAGCCGGGGCCCGCGGCACACAGGTAGCCCGGTGTGCAGGACGCGGTGGCACCGGTGGTGACGTCGTTGAGGGCGGATGCGTCGGCGTAGGGGTAGGAGGCCGGGGTCGTGCCGGCGGCCGGGGTGCCGGCCAGGGCGTAGACCGCGGCGATGATCGGGGAGGCGGCGGAGGTGCCGCCCTCGACGTTCCAGCCGCCGTTGCCGTTGGAGGTGTCGTAGCTGGCTACGCCGGTCGCCGGGTCGGCGACGGCGGCGACGTCCGCGACGGTGCGCTTGGCGCAGCCGTTGTCGGTCTGCCAGGCCGGTTTGGGGTCGTAGCCGGAGCAGCCGGAGCCCGCGCCCTCGGTGGGCGAGGTGGCCCAGACCGACTCGCTCCACCCGCGGGCGTTGTTCGCCTGGGTGAGCGCGGTGCCGCCGACGGCGGTCACGTACTGGGAGGCGGCCGGGTACTCGACGCCGTAGCCGGAGTCGCCGGAGGATGCGGTGATCGCCACGCCGGGATGGTCGTAGTACTGGGTGTCCTCGCTGGTCTGGCCCGGTGACTCGGGGCCGCCGTAGCTGTTGGAGACGTACTTGGCACCGAGCTTGACGGCCGCGTTGACGGCGCTGCCCAGGTCGCTGTCGCTCTCGGAGTCGGCCTCGACCAGCAGGATGTGGCAGTTCGGGCAGACGGCCGAGACCATGTCGACGTCGAGCGACTCCTCGCCGGTCCAGTCGTCGTTCGCGGGGGCGGGAGCGGGCAGTTGGTCGCCCTGGCCGTTCTGGTTGACCTTGCTGAAGCAACCGTTGGCGCTGGTGCAGGCGGGCAGGCCGAACTGGCTGCGGTAGACGGCGAGATCGCTCTCCGCGGTGGGGTCGTCGTAGGCGTCGACGATGGCGACCGTCTGCCCGCTGCCACCGGAGGAGGCTGCGGAGGTCAGGTTGTAGGCGGACTGCAGCTGGCTCGGACCGTAGCCGTCGACGGTCGCGGCGCGGGTGGCACCGGCTCGGGCCAGTTGCGGCTTGAGGTCGGTGCGGACCAGGGCGTTGCAGGAGTAGTGGCCCGGGGAGGCGGGTGGGCAGGCCTCGCGGTAGTGCTGGGCGGCGGCGCTGTCGAGGTGCGTGGACAGGCTGACGGTCTCCGCCGCCATGGCCGAGTTGAGCGCGATGGCGCCACCGGCGAGCAGCGCGGCCGCCGAGGAGGCCGCCACCGCTATGCGGACCCTGCTCTTGAGGGGGGAGCGCCGGTGGGACCGCTTGTCCGGTCGCTGAGGGGAGTGCAACAAACGAGTCTCCTGTCGGAGGTGCGGAACGGCCTTGACCACCACGTCGTTCGACGACACGGTGCGCTGTTCCGGCAGCAGGGGAGAGGGGCGGACGACCCCGGTTCGGTGGATCACCGGGTCGGCTCGCCCGATCCTAGGGATGCCGGAGCGGACAAAAGCCGCACAACGGGCACCCACAGAGAGCCCTAAGGAAGAGCTCACCTGCGCCTTCGGTTCCCCGGGCGGTCGCACGGACGGCCGACGGCACCGTGCCCCGTGCCCCGCCGGGCAGTTGCCGGCGGGGCACGGGGCACGGTGCACGGGCGGACGCGTCGCGGCGGACGCGGCGGAGGGTCCCGGCGACCTGCCGCGACCTCCGGTCGACGTCCCGGAGCGCGAGCGAGCTGACGGACGTCCTCTCAGGACAGCGTCTGGGTGTGCCACTTCTGGCCGCCGACGCCGTTGCAGTCCCACAGCTGCAGCCTGGTCCCGTTGGCGGTTCCGGTGTCCGTCGCGTCCACGCACTTGCCGGCCAGGATGCTCACCAGATCGCCCGTCAGCGTGTTCAGCGTCCACACCTGGGCCTGGTCGCCGCTGCAGTTCGCCAGCTGGACGGTGGTTCCGTCGGTCGTCGCGGCCCCTGCCACATCCATGCACAGGCCCAGCGAATGAATCGTCCCCCGGTAGTCCGGTGTCCCGTCCAGCACGAAGGTCCACTGCTGCCAGGGGGCCTTGCTGCAGTCCTCCAGCTCCAGCGGCTCGCCGTCCTTGCCGCCCGGCGCCACGCCGTTGGTCACCGTGATGCACCGCCCCGAAGCCTGACCCACGATTTCGACGCCCGAGTTGCCTTGGGACTGGGGCTGGGGCTGGGCCGGCGCCCCGCCCCCGCTGGACGGCTGGGGCTGGGGCGGCGCGACGACGGGCGCGGCCTGGGTCGGGGCGGGGGCCGGCGCCCCGCCCCCGCTGGACGGCTGGGGCTGGGGCGGCGCGACGACGGGCGCGGCCTGGGTCGGGGCGGGGGCGGTGGGGGGCGAGACGGGCTGCGGTGCGGGCGCCGAGGGCGCGATCGGGGAGGGGGAAGGCTGCGCGACGAGCGCGCTGGCCTGGCTGGCGACCGTGGGCTGGTGTCCGAACCACAGCGTCAGGAAGGCCGTCAGGAGTGCCAGCCCGATGCCGAGCACGGTGGCGAGCCAGCGTGGCAGCACCCCGCGCTGGACGTACATGCCGTCCACCGCGAGCGGGGTGTGGCCGGAGCGCCGCACCGCCAGGTTGTACGGCCGGTTCTGCTTGCGGCCGAACCAGATGATCTGGCGGGGCCTCAGCCTCGCGTTGACGAAGGCCGCGCGGCCGGGTTCGATCTGGACGTTGGCGGGGTGGATCTCGAACTCGAGCTCGTCACCGCTGTCGCTGCCGGCGAGGAAGGTGGTGAGTTGGGTGTTGCCGAGATTGTCGATGGCCAGCTTGGGCTTGCCCCGGAAGCGGCCCTTGACGGTGTGCGGGACGAGCTCGGCCCGCACCTCGGTGAACGGCATGACCGTGACGTTGCCCTCCGGGACGGTGGTCGCCTCGGGGTTTTCGGTGGAGATCACCTGGACCGCGTAGGGTTTCGGTCCGGCGGCGGCGTCCGGGGTGCGCGGCGGCGCGAAGGTGAGTTGGACTTCCCCGCTGGTCCCCGGGTAGAGCCGGATGGTCGGCGGCTCCACGGTGATGTACGGCGCGAGCTCGCCGACCGGTACGAAGCGGTACCCGTCGACGACATCACTAGTGTTGCGTACTCGCAGCCGCACGGTCGCGGTGCTGCCGGGATCCACCGTGGTGGAAGCAGGTTCCAGGGAAGTCCAAATCACGTGGACACGTTACGGCGCCGGGCGGGCACCGGGACAGGGACAAGAGGGACGCCGCTGGTGCCCGAACGTCCCGACGGTGCCCTCGGCACCCGCCACGAAACGTGTCCGGCGGCACGGCCACTGACGTCCCGTCAGGCCGCGGACGTGGGCGACCGCACCGGGACCGGCGTCCCGGTCAGCCGGCTGGCACCCCGTTCACCCCGGAGGAGCCGGCACCGCACGTGTGCCGTGCGGAGCCGCACGAGCGATCATCCTGCCGCGGCGGGCAAGCCCTCGGGTAGCACGGACGGCGTTCCCGGGCAACGGATGCCGCGGAGCACGGCCGAGGTCCACGGAACCGTGCCGTTCTCCCGGGCGCGCCGGGGGACGGCGCCAGCCGGTGCGGAAGGTTCGGCGGCATTGGCGGCCGGACGTCGCTCTGCGTCGTCCCGCTGTGGCGGGCGGTCGTGGCGGGCTCGGGTCCTGATGCGGTGCGGGGGCGGTCGTGGGAGTTTGGTCTCTCGGGGGCGGGCGACCGCGCGGAGCGGCCGTCCGGGGCTCGGCGGCGTAGCAGCCGCCGTGTCGTCGAACCGGTTCGGAGGTGCCCGATGACCGTGTCGATGGGAGTCGAGGAGGAGTTCCACATCGTCGATGTGGAGAGCCGGATGCTGGTGGCACGGGCTCACGAGGTGCTGGACCGCCTGCCGGACCGCAGCTTCACCGCCGAGTTCCTGCAGTCGGCCGTCGAGTCCAACAGCGGTGTGCACGCCTCGCTGGACGCTCTCCACGCCGACCTGATCCAGTCCCGGCGGACCCTGTCCGACGCCACCTCCCCCCTGGGTCTGGCGGTCGTCGCGGCCGGCACCGCGCCAATGGCCCGGATGGGGTCGGTGGACGCCACGCCGGACCCCCGGTACCTGCACATGGCCGACGAGTACCGCGCGGTGGCCGACGAGCAGCTGATCTGCAGTGCGCAGTTCCACGTGGACGTGCCCGACCGCGACACGGCCGTGCACGCGATGTGCGTGGTCTCGCCCTGGCTGCCCACCCTGCTGGCGCTCTCCGCCAGCTCGCCCTTCTGGCTCGGCACGGACACGGGCTACGCGAGTTGGCGCACCCTGCTGTGGCAGCGCTGGCCCACCACCGGCCCGGTCGGCTGCTTCGACTCGGCGGCCGACTACGACGCGGCCGTGACGGGGCTGGTGCGCTCCGGAGTGATCAGTGACGCCGGGATGGTCTACTACGACATCCGGCCCTCCGCCCACCAGCAGACCCTGGAGCTGCGGGTCTGCGACGCCTGCCCCCGGGTGGAGACGGTGGTGATGATCGCCGGGCTGTTCCGCGCGCTGGTGGTCGACGCCTGCGAGGCCGTGCGGGGAACCGGCGGCTGTCAGCACGCCCGGCAGCAGTGGCTGCGCGCCATGACCTGGCGGGCCGCCCGGTCGGGGCTGGAGGGCGGCCTCGTCGACCCGGACACCGGGCTGGCCCGGCCGGCCCGGGCCGTGGTCTCGTCGCTGCTGGCGCGGCTGCGGCCGGCCCTGGAGGAGTTCGGCGACTGGGAGATCGTCTCGGAGCTGGCGGAGGAGACGCTGGGCCAGGGCGACGCCGCCCACCAGCTGCGGCGGATCATCGCCGACGGTGGCCTGACGGCGGCTGTCGACTTCCTGATCGCCGGTACCCGCGCGCCGCGCGCGGGTACCGATCCCCGCGCGCGGTCCGGCCGGAAAGCCCTCTCCGCCCGCTACCGGCAGCACCAGGCCGCCCGGCTCGCGGCCCACGGATCGGGCGCTCCGCCGCACGGTACGGGCAGGACGACGGCCGCGGACGGATCGGGGTTCGCGGGCGGCTGCGACCCGGCGGCGGCCACCGTCCTCCCGCCGGCCCCGCGCCACCGCTCGAACGGGGGTGAGGCGGCATGTGCGGGCTGAGCGGGGAGATCCGCTTCGACGGCGGGCGCCCGGACCTGGCGGCCGTGGAGCGCATGACCGACCGGCTGGCGGCCCGCGGGCCGGACGGCCGGGGGCTGTGGTCGCAGGGCGCCGTGGCGCTCGGCCACCGGCGCTTGAAGATCATCGATCTGTCGCAACGCGGCGCCCAGCCGATGACCGACTCCGAGAGCCGGCTCACCGGCGTCTTCAACGGCTGCGTCTACAACTACCGGGAGCTGCGGAACGAGCTGGAGGACCTCGGCCACCGCTTCTTCTCCACCTCCGACACCGAGGTGCTGCTCAAGGCGTACCGGCAGTGGGGCACGGCGTGCGTCGACCGCCTGTTCGGCATGTTCGCCTTCGCCGTGGCCGAGCTGGACACCGGCCGGCTGGTGCTCGCCCGTGACCGGCTCGGGATCAAGCCCCTCTACCTGGCGCAGCGGGCGGGCCGGCTGCGCTTCGCCTCCTCGCTGCCCGCCCTGCTCGCGGGCGGCGGGGTGGACACCTCCCTCGACCCGGCCGCACTGCACCAGTACCTGACCCTGCACGGCACGGTGGCGGCACCGCGCACCGTGCTCGCCGGGGTGCGCAAGCTCCCGCCGGCCACCGTGCGGGTCGTGGAGCCGAGCGGCGGCCAGCACGACCGGTGCTACTGGCAGCCCTCCTACAGCCGTCACCCCGAGCACGCGGGCATGGACGCCGCCGCCTGGCGGGAGGCCGTGCTCGACGCGCTGCGCACCGCCGTCCGGCGCCGTACGGTGGCGGACGTGCCGCTGGGCGTGCTGCTCTCCGGTGGTCTGGACTCCAGCCTGATCGTGGCGCTGCTCGCCGAAGCGGGCCAGCACGACCAGACCACCTTCAGTGTCGGGTTCGAGGCGGAGCGCGGGGAGCAGGGCGACGAGTTCAGGTACTCGGACCTGGTGGCCAGGGAGTTCGCCACCGATCACCACCAGATCATGGTCCCCTCCGACCGGCTGCAGACCGCCGTGGACCGGGCGGTGGCGGCCATGAGCGAGCCGATGGTCAGCCACGACGTGGTCGCCTTCCACCTGCTGGCGGAACAGGTCTCCAAACACGTCAGCGTCGTGCAGAGCGGGCAGGGTGCCGACGAGATCTTCGCCGGGTACCGCTGGCATCCCGCGCTGGCGGCCGTGCCGCGCGAGCGGGAGCCCGAGACCTTCGCCCGGGTGTTCTTCGACCGGTCGCACGCCGATCTTGGCCGGATCCTCCAGCCGGATCTGCTGGCGGACCACGACGCCTCCAGCGACCTGGTCCGCGCGCACATGGCGCCCGCGGGAGCCGAGACCGCCCTTGACGCGGCCATGCGGCTGGACACCCACGTCCTGATGATCGACGATCCGGTCAAGCGGGTCGACAACATGACCATGGACTGGGGTCTGGAGGCACGCGTGCCGTTCCTGGACCACGAGCTGGTCGAGCTGGCCGCCGCCTGCCCGCCCGAGCTCAAGCTCGCCCACGGGGGCAAGGGGGTCCTCAGGGACGCCGCCCGCAAGCTGCTGCCACGCGAGGTGATCGACCGTCCCAAGGGCTACTTCCCCGTACCGGCGATCCGCCGGATGGCTCCGCCGGTGCTCGACCGGGTCCAGCAGGCCCTGTCGGCCCCCGAGGCCCGGTCCCGGGGGATCTTCCGGGAGGCCTACCTGGCCGAGCTGCTGGCCGCACCGGACACCCACCGGACGGCGCGCGGGGCGAACGCGCTATGGCAGGTGGCCCTGCTGGAGATGTGGCTGCAGTCCCACGGGATCGGCTGAGCGGGGGACGGACCATGGTGGACCAGCGGGCGGATCCCGTGGCCTCGGCGCAGGCGGCCCCCCTGGCCGAGCCCCTCCCGGAGGCCCACGCCACCCCGGACGCGCACAGCCAGGTGAGCGCCCACGGCTGCTGGTACCCCTCGGCGGACCCCACCGGCGGGCGGGTGGCCTTCATCTGCAACCGCGGCGGCGTACCGCAGCTGTGGACGGGATCGGCCGACGGCGACGACGTGCACCTCCTGGACACCGGGCTCGACCCGGTCATCGAGGTCTCCTGGTCCCCGGACGGCCGCTGGATCGCCTACACCACCGCCCCCGGCGGCGGCGAACACACGCGAGTGCTCTGCGTCCGGCCGGACGGCAGCGACCGCCGGGTGCTGGCCGGCGCCGTGGCGGGCAGCACCGCCTACCTCGGCCGCTGGACCCGCGACGGTTCGGCCCTGGCCATCACCGCCACCGATCCGCCGGCCGGCTTCCCCTTCACGGAGCACGGCGGCGCCGGCCCTCCCACGCCGCACCAGGAGGCGCCCCCGAGCGAGTGGACCAGCCGCGACGGGCGCTCGGTGCCGCTCGGTGGCGCCCACCACGGTGAGGTCGGGACGCTGTTCTCGGACGCCGGAGCGCCGGGCCCGGCGGAGGCGTCGGCAGCGCTGCGCCCGCCGAGGCCGGCCCCCTACGAACCCGCTCCCGAGCCCCATCTCACGGGCGGGGGCCTGGCCGCGTACCTGGCCGATCCGGCCGGTGTGCGGCCTCCCGAACTCATCGCCACCGAACCGGCGGGCGCCACGCTGCGGGTGTGCGACACCACCCCGGACGGCCGGTTGGTCCTGCTGCTGCGAGGACCGCGCGGCGGGCGTGAGGCCGTGGTACTGCGGACCACCAGCCGTGAGACGGCGTGCACGGTGCCGGTGGCCGACGGCGATCCCTGGATCGGCCGGTTCTCGCCCGACGGCCGGACGCTTTACCTGCGCAGCGACGCCGACCGCGAGTTCGCGGCTCTGGTCACCGCCGAGCTCGGACCGGACGGCGCCTGCCTGCGCCGTCTGGTGACCGCACAACGCGACGACGCCGACCTGGAGTTGCTCTCGGTCCAGGACGACGGCCGGAGCGCCGTCCTGGCGTGGAACGTGCACGGCCGCAGCGAGTTGGAGACCATCACCCTGCCCGCCCCGCCCTGGGCCGGCGACGGCGGACGGCCGTCGCCCGAACTCCCCCCGCGTCCACTGCCCCTGGCGCACGAGGTGGTGACCCGGATCAGCCCGGCCGGCCCTCGGGGACTGGCGCTGGCCGTGTCCGGTTCCGTCCGCCGACCCGGCGTCTGGCACGCGGCCGACGGCGCGTCACCGCTGCGCACCCCGTGGTCCTCGCGCGACGAGGACGCCGTCGCACCCGGCCGCCCGCCGGTGCGCCCCGAGCACCTGCGCCTGCGGGCCCGCGACGGGCTGGCGCTGGCCGGCTGGTACTACCGCGCCTCCGACCGTGACCCCGACCACCGGGCTCCCTGCGTCGTCCATCTGCACGGCGGGCCCGAGCAGCAGGAACGACCGGTGTTCGATCCGCTCTACCACGAACTGCTCGGCCGCGGCCTGGACGTCTTCGCACCCGACGTACGCGGTTCGCTGGGCGCGGGCCGCTCCTTCGTGAACGCCGATCTCGGACCCGGACGGTTCGCGGCGATCGACGACGTCGCGGACTGCGCGACGCACCTGATCACCCGCGGACTCGCCGACTCCCGGCGGCTGGCCGTGATGGGGCACTCCTACGGCGGCTACCTCACGCTGGCCTCGCTGGTCTGGCATCCGGAGCTGTTCCGCACCGGTGTCTCGGTGTGCGGCATGTCGGACTTCCTGACGTTCTTCGCCGGCACCGAGCCGTGGATCGCGCGCTCGGCCGCGGCCAAGTACGGCCATCCCGAGCGCGACCGGGATCTGTTGCACGCGCTGTCCCCGATGAGCCGGATCGACGCGCTCCGGGTACCGCTGCTGGCCGTCCACGGCGAGCACGACACCAACGTCCCGCCGGGCGAGTCCGAGCAGATGGTCCGGGCGGCCCGCCAACGGGGGATCCCCGCCGAACTGCTGATCCTGCCCAACGAGGGCCACGAGTTCAGGCGCACCCGTAGCCGGGTCCTGTTCCGCCGCACCGCGGCCTCCTGGATCGAACGCCACCTCGCCGGCTGAACTCCGCCGGGCCGACTGGGCCTCGGGTCCTCACCAGACGCCGGGGATCAGGCGGTGGGTGCGGGCGGCGTAGCCGGTGTAGGCCGCACCGAGGGCCTGGGCGAGGACTCGCTCCTCGACCCGGATCCGGTAGCCGACGGCGAGGCCCAGTGCGCCCATCACCACGGCGAAGGAGGCGGCGTTGCCGAAGGAGAGCGTGGTGGCCGTGGCGGCGAGCAGGGCGCCGCTGTAGGCCGGGTGCCGCAGCCGGCGGTACGGGCCCCGGTCGACCACCTGGTGGCCCTCCTGGACGTGGACCGTGCCCCGGAAGAACCTGCCGAGGGTGTGGATCGACCACAGGCGCAGCGCGATCCCGGCCCAGGTGAGCACCAGCAGCGCCGACAGTGCCCAGCCCACCGGGAAGGAGAGCCCGGGCAGCGCGCGGGCCGCCGGGCCGGCCAGTGTCAGGCTGCCACCGGACAGCACGGCGATGGCGAGCAGGGTCCGCCACTCGGTCCGCGAGGTCCGGCCACTGCGCCGGAACTGCCTCACCTGTAGCCATACTTCGGCCGCCACCCAGAGTGCCATAGTGACGGTGTAGGCCCACCGTACCGATTCCACCACGACGTTCCCCTCTCCCGCTGCCCGTGTGGGTGCCACGAACGTCTCACCCTGGGCGGGTGAAGCGGCTCAACTCCACGGTGGAGAGGGATGGTTCAACTCCCGGGTGGAGACTGGGTGGAGAGCCGGGTGGAGGGCGCGGACCCGACCGGGCCGTCCACCCGGGCGCGCACACCTGAGCCCCTCAGGCCGTCGGTCCGCCGCGGCCTACGGGCGGGCCTGGGTGAAGGCGCCGCCGAGGTAGCGGTGCTCCGGGTCGTCCTCGGCCAACTCGCCGTGCTCGGCGAGCAGGGCGGGGGCGAAGACCTCGGCGTCGTCCTGCGGCCGGTAGCCGAGCGCGCGGGCCGGGGCGAGGTCCCACCAGCCACGGGTGTTGTCCGAGACGCCGTACACCACGGTGTGCCGGTGGCCGTCGAGCCGGGCGGTCAGCGCGGCGTGCACCAGTCGGCCGCAGTCGTCCGGGCTGAGCCAGGTGGCGAGCTGGCGGACGGTGGACGGCTCGGGGTAGCAGGAGCCGATCCGCAGCGAGACGGTCTCGACGCCGTGCCGGTCCGCGTAGAGCGAGGCCAGGTCCTCGCCGAAGCACTTGGACAGGCCGTAGTAGGTGTCCGGGCGGTGCGGGGTGTCGACGCCCACCGGACCGCCTCCGGGCGGGCGTTCGGTGAAGCCCACCGCGTGGTTGCTGCTGGCCAGGACGACCCGGCGCACCCCGGCCGCGCGAGCCGCTTCGTAGAGGTGGTAGCTGCCGGTGATGTTGGCCGCCAGGATCTCCGGAAACGGCGCCTCCACCGGGATCCCGGCGAGGTGCACGATCCCGTCCACCCCGCGGGCCGCCGCGGTCAGCGCCTCCAGGTCGGCGAGGTCGGCGGTGACCGCCGCCGGCTCGTCGGGCACCGGGACACGGTCGAGGAGGCGCAGACGGTAACCGTGCCGCGGCAGTTCGGCGCGCAGGATGGCGCCGACCCCGCCGGCGGCACCGGTCATCAGCAGCTCCGGCACGGCGACCGACTCCACTCACGCTCGCGAACAGGACCGACTCGAACCGGGCCGACGCTACTCCGCGAACCCCCTTGCCACCAGCGTTCTTGACGGTCGATTCGGCAACCGCATTGCGACCAACGGGTTCATCCGTGAATCCGTCACCAGACAGCGGTGGCAGCCGGGTTCGGCACGTTCCCAGCCGCTGGCCCGGTCCGACCCTTGATCCGGACACCACCTGGGGCCCGAAGAGCACCCGGCACGCCTGCTTCGCCGACTTCTCGATCCCCACCGGCCTCCAGCATTGAGCGGCCCGTCACGCGTGCGGTTCCAGGGTGACGTGCGGGGACAGCGCGCGGAGGAAGTCGGGCGCGTCGAAGACCTCCCCCGCGGAGGCGACGCCGGCCGTCCTGGTCCGTCCCGTGAGGATGCGGTCGACCGCTTCCACCGCGAGTGGCGCGGTGACGGCGTAGATGTCCTGACCACTCGCCACGGCGCGCCGTTCGGTGTCTCCCGAGCGCACGACGACGTCGACGAGGAAGGTCTGCGCGGACCGCCCGTGCGCGTCGACCGCGGCCGGTGCCGGGGTGTCGGGGGACGACACCTCCCTGGCCGCTTCGACCGTCATGTAGGTGCGCACTTCGGGGATGGACAGGTGGCTGGGAATGGTGACGACGTCGGCCATCGTGAACTCCCCGATGACGGTCCGGGGGCCCATCGGGCCGGGAAAGTGCCACCGAAGGGTCGGCGGGTCGTCGTGGCGGTGCTCCAGCCGCCCGTTGGTGTACACGACGCGTCCACCGCCCCGCCGCCGCCGGGAGACCGCGCCGGCCGCTCGCGTTCCGGCGGTGGGGTGCCAACTGCTCAGCCCGTACGCGACGTGGGCTTCGTCGGCCGCCGTCCAGTCGCCCATCGCCGCGGTGGCCAACAGGTCACCGAGGCCGCCGTAGAAGGCCATCGCCGGGAGGACCACCACTCCTGCGGCGCCAGCGCGGTCGGCGAAGTGCGTGAAGGTGTCGGCGTTGGCCTCGATCTCGGCCGCCACGTCCACGTACGGGATCCCGGCGCGCAGGGCCGCCTCGATGACGGGGGCGGCCGTCGTGGCGAACGGCCCGGCACAGTTGATCACGGCCGACGCGCCGGCCAGTGCGCGGTCGAGCGAGGCCGGTTCGTCGACCGACGCCGGGCGGGCGTCGAATCCGGACCCGGACGCCAGTGCGCGCAATTTGTCGGCGTCGCGGCCGGTGAGGACCGGGACGAACCCGCGCTCCCGCAACCGCGTCACCACGAAGCGTCCGGTGTGCCCGTAAGCGCCGAACACCGCCACCGTGAGTCCCGACCCCATGGGTTCTCCCCCGTACTCGAATTGATCCGCCGCGATCCGTCACGGACATCCTGGCGAGGGCGGCGTCCTGCCGCGAGTGTCCGGAACGCCATGCCCCGTACAATTCCGGACATGGCCACTGTCGCCCTGACCGTCACCGACGGGATGCTGCACTTCGAACTGTCCCTGGCGTGCGAGGTCTTCGGCTCCGCCCCGGCGGGCGTGACGGGCCTCTGGTACGACCTCGCCCTCTGCGGGCCGGGCGCCGTGCGGGTCGGCCGATTCCAACTGGAGCCCGACCACGGCCTCGACCGGCTCCCGCACGCCGACACCGTGATCGTCCCCGGCTGGGCCGACGTCGACCAGGACCCACCCGCCGACCTGGTCGACGCGGTCCGCGCGGCCCACGAGGCAGGCGCACGCGTGGTCTCCCTCTGCACCGGCGCGTTCGTGCTGGCCGCCGCCGGCCTGCTGGACGGAGGACGCGCGACCACGCACTGGGCGCACACCCGGGCCCTGGCCGACCGCTACCCCCGGGTGACGGTCGACCCGGACGTCCTCTACGTGGACAACGGCAGCGTGCTCACCTCCGCCGGCAAAGCCGCCGCCATGGACCTGTGCCTGCACCTCGTCCGCCTCGACCACGGCTCGGCGATCGCCAACACGCTCGCCCGCCGCCTGGTCGTGCCGCCGCACCGGGACGGCGGCCAGGCCCAGTTCGTGACCACCCCGGTCCCCGCACCGGACAACCACCCGCTCGCCGAACTCCTCCCCTGGGTGATCGCACGGCTGGACCGGCCACTGACCGTGGAGGACCTGGCCCGCCGGGCCCGGATGAGCTCGCGCAACCTGGGCCGCCACTTCAGGTCCGTGACCGGCACCACCCCGCTGCAATGGCTGCTCACCCAACGGATCCGCCGCGCCCAGGAGTTGCTGGAGACCACCGGCGACAGCATCGACACCATCGCGGCGGCCACCGGCATGGGCACCGCCACCACGCTGCGCCGGCACTTCAACCGCACGGTCGGCGTGCCTCCGGACACCTACCGCCGCACCTTCCGCTCGCGGACCCGTCCCGACCCGAGCACCGGCGGACAACACCACCGGCGCCCTGGGTCTTGAGGACCGGGAAGGCCGGAGCGCCCAGCCGCACACCTACGCCTTCCCCGGTTGGCCCCACAACCTGCGCACGGTCTCGAAGACCTTCTGGTTGTGCGAGATCTCGACCACGTTCCCGTCCGGGTCCCGCAGGGCGCAGACATAGCCGACCCACTCGGAGACGTCCTGCGGCTCCCAGTGCAGGCAGCCCAGTTCCCTCGCCCGCTCGGCGATCCGGTCGACCTCGGCGCGGCTGGGCACCTCGATGCCCAGGTGCGCGAAGGGGGCCAGCAGGCCGAGCCGCTTGCCGCTGTCCCGGTCGAAGGCCACCAGCACCAGTACGAACGGTGTCTCGTACTGGCCGGGGTTCGACAACCACGCGCTGCTGCCGTCGGCGTCCGCGAAACGGGAGACCACCACGAGCGGCGTGAGCGCGGTGTAGAAGTCGATCGCACGGTCCAGATCACCGACCGGCAGCGCGATGTGCGTCCAGCGGGCCTGCGGCAGCGAGCCGTCCGTTCGCAGCGAGTTGTCCATTCGCTATACATCGCACGGCGGGACCGTCGGCGCCAAGGGAGCGTCCCGGCGCGCCGTGCGCCCCTTGTGCCTCCCGAGCGCCTATTGAAAACCCGATGATCCGACTATCGTTAGCTGACGAGACCTATCGAAGCACTCCGGACGGCGGCGACCCAGCCGAGCACTCTCCAGGAGGCAGCGTGACCACCAGAGCCGCAACCGGCGGCAGCACCGGACGCGCGGGGACCTCGCGGTGGACCACCGACCCCGAGCACCCCCACTACAAGTGGGTGGCGCTCTCCAACACCACCCTCGGTACGCTGATCGCGACCATCAACGCCTCGATCGTGCTGATCTCGCTGCCCGCCATCTTCAACGGCGTCGGCCTGGACCCGCTGCAGCCCGGCAACGTCAGCTACCTGCTGTGGATGCTGATGGGATACATGCTGGTCACGGCCGTCCTGGTGGTCACCCTCGGGCGGCTGGGCGACATCCACGGCCGGGTGCGGATCTACAACGCCGGCTTCCTGGTCTTCACCGTCACCTCGGTGGCCCTCTCGCTCGACCCGCTGCACGGCGGGCCCGGCGCGCTGTGGCTGATCGGCTGGCGGGTGGTCCAGGCGGTCGGCGGCTCGATGCTGATGGCCAACTCGGCGGCGATCATCACCGACGCGTTCCCGGCCGACCGGCGCGGCATGGCGCTGGGCGTGAACATCGTGGCCGGCATCGCCGGCTCGTTCGTCGGCCTGGTGCTGGGCGGGCTGCTCGCCGAGTGGGACTGGCGGTCGATCTTCTGGGTCAACGTGCCGATCGGCATCCTCGGCACGGTCTGGGCGTACCGGTCGCTGCACGACACCGGGGTCCGCCGGCCGGCCCGGATCGACTGGTGGGGCAACGTCACGTTCGCGTTCGGCCTGACCGCGCTGCTGGCCGCGATCACCTACGGCATCCAGCCGTACGGCGGCCACACCATGGGCTGGACCAACCCCTGGGTGCTGACCGGGCTGATCGGCGGCGTGGCGCTGCTGGTGGCGTTCTGCCTGGTCGAATCCCGGGTCGCCGAGCCGATGTTCCCGCTGGCCCTGTTCCGCGACCCGGTCTTCGCCGGCGGGAACGCGGCCACCCTGTTGGGCTCGGTCGCCCGCGGTGGTCTGCAGTTCATGCTGATCATCTGGCTGCAGGGCATCTGGCTGCCGCTGCACGGCTACGACTACGCCGACACCCCGCTCTGGGCCGGCATCTACCTGGTCCCGCTGACCTTCGGCTTCCTCGCCGCCGGACCGATCTCCGGCTACCTGTCGGACCGGGCCGGGGCCCGGCTGTTCGCCGCCGGCGGGTTGGTGGTGATGGCCGTCTCCTTCGCGGGGCTGCTGGTGCTGCCGACCGACTTCGGCTACCCGTGGTTCGCGTTCCTGGTGTTCCTCAACGGTCTCGGCGGTGGCCTGTTCGCCGCGCCCAACACCTCGCTGATCATGTCGAGCGTGCCGGCCGGGGCCCGCGGCGCCGCCTCCGGCATGCGGGCCACCTTCCAGAACGCCGGCATGGTGCTGTCGATCGGCGTCTTCTTCTCGCTGATGGTGGCCGGGCTGGCCGGGTCGCTGCCGCACACGCTCAGCTCCGGGCTCACCGCGCAGGGCGTGCCGGCCGGTGACGCGCACACCATCGCGTCGCTACCGCCGGTGGGCACGCTCTTCGCCGCGTTCCTCGGCTACAACCCGATCCAGCAGTTGCTGGGCCCGCACGTGCTCGGGCAGCTGCCGGCGGCCAACGCACGGACGCTGACCGGCCGGCAGTTCTTCCCGCAGCTGATCTCCGGGCCGTTCCACGACGGCCTGGTGGTGGTGTTCTGGCTGGCGATCGCGATGTCGCTGGTCGCCGCGGCCGCCTCGCTGGTGCGCGACCGGCCCACCACGGGTCGTCCGCGGGCCGGCCGCTCGGGGACCGGGCGCCCGCGGCCGAGCCGGGAGGGGCGTGGCGGATCATGAGCGCGGTCGAGGGCGGCGGCACCGGGGCCGAGGCCCGCGGCGGCCTCTCCTCGGACGCCGTCGTCCGGCTCCGCCTGGTGATCGCCCGGCTCAACCGGCAGATGGCCCAGGCCTCCAGCGGGAAGGACCTGACCTTCGCCCAGCTCTCCGCGCTGGCCCGGATCGAGCAGCACGGGCCACTGCGACTGGGCGAACTCGCCGCCCGGGAACGGGTGGCCGTGCCGTCCATGATCCGCACGATCGGTCCGCTGACCGCCGACGGGCTGATCGCCAAGACCCCCGACCCGCTGGACGGCCGCTCCCAGCTGCTGGAACTCAGCCCGGCGGGCCTGGAGGCCATCACCCGGATCCGCCGCGAGCGCTCCGAGCTGCTGGCCCACCGCAGCGGGCGGCTCACGCCGGAGCAGTGCCGGGAGCTGGAGGCGGCCATTCCGCTGCTGGAGCTCCTGCTGGACGAGCCCGAACCCGGCTGCCCCGCCCCCGGAGGCCCGGGCACCACGGCTGGCTGACGCCTCGCCGTCAGCCCTCGGCACCAGGCTCCTCCGGATCCGACTCCTCGGGGGACAGGTTCGGGATGTCGGCCCGGTACAGGCTGACCAACAAGCCGTAGGCCTCGCCCCGGGAGCTGTCGGTCGGGTACGGCTCGGCGGCCTGCTCCCGCAGCCGCGCGGCCAGCGTCTCGGCCTCGTCCGGAGTGAGCCAGAGGTGGCGCAGCACGGTGTGCCCGGTCCGGCTGGGCAGCATCTCGGCCAGGGCCGCGTTGATCAGGAACTCGCCGCCGACCTCGGCGTCGTCGGCCAGCTTGAAGCCGCGGCTGACCAGCGCGAAGTACTGCTCGGTGCCACCGCGCACCTGCCGGGTCCCGGCCAGCCGGACCAGGCCGGCCTCGCGCAGGACGCGCACGTGGTAGCCGATCGTCCCCTTGGTCATCCCGAGCACGGCGGTCAGCTGGCGCAGCGTCGCGGGCCGCTGGCGCAGGACGTTCACCATGCGGTGGCGCACGGGGTGCCCGAGCGCCTTGAACTGCTCCGGCGAGCGCAACACCAGCGGCGGCTCGGCGTCGTCCTCGGTTCGTCCGTCTTCCATACCCGGAAGTGTCTACGGATGTCGATCCTTTGACAAGCAAAGCGCCCGGGGGCAGAATCCGGTCCAAAAGCGTTGAGAAACTTCGCCGCTTGGCGAGTCGCCTCTCGTGGATCCGCAGATGAAGGAGTTCGCGTTGCCCGTCTCCACCGCTCAGGTCGCCATCGATCGCCCCGCCCGCTACCTGAAGCAGCTCGTCTCACACCTCGGCCACAGGGCCGACACCGCACTCGCCGGTGACGGCCGGGGGACGATCACGCTCGGCGGCGGGACCTGCGTGCTCACCTCCGCCCACGGCCGGCTGGACCTGCTCGCCACGGCCACCGACCTCGACGCCCTGACCCGGGTCCAGGACGTGGTGACCCGCCACCTGGTCCGCTTCGCCGCCGACCAGGCGCTCGAGGTCGACTGGACCCCCGCGGTCGCCGGCGAATCCCTGCGGATCACCGACCCGGTCGTCAGCGACTACCTGCTCACCCACTGCACGCCCGCCGACGAGCTGCTGCACGACCTGGTCGTCCGGACCCGGGAGGCCACCGACGCGTCGGGGATGCAGGTCGCGCCCGACGAGGGCGCCTTCCTGACCATGCTGGTCCAGCTGGTCGGCGCCCGCCGGGCCGTCGAGGTCGGCGTGTTCACCGGCTACTCCTCGATCTGCATCGCCCGCGGCCTGCCCGCGGACGGCCGGCTGCTCGCCTGCGACGTCAGCGAGGAGTGGACCTCGATCGCCCGGGAGTACTGGGAGCGGGCGGGCGTGGCCGACCGGATCGAGCTGAAGATCGGCCCGGCCGTCGAGACCCTGCGCGCGCTCCCCGCCGAGCCGGAGATCGACATCGCCTTCATCGACGCGGACAAGGTCGGCTACCCGCTCTACTACGAGGAGATCGTCCCGCGCCTACGCCCCGGCGGCCTGGTCGTGCTGGACAACGTCTTCCTCGGCGGCCGCGTCCTCGATCCCGCCTACCGGGAGGAGCACCACCTGGCGATGCGCCGCCTCAACGACTTCATCGCCGCCGACGACCGGGTCGACGCGGTGATGCTCCCCGTCCGCGACGGCGTCACGCTGGCCCGGAAGCGCTGACCCGGGGCGGGGTACGGATCAGGGTGACGGCGGCGATCACCAGGAGACCGCCGAGCGCGGTGTTCCAATCGACCGGCTCGGCGAGCAACAGGGCACCCAGGGCCGTGGACCAGAGCGGAATGACGTACGTGACGGCGGAGGCGACGGTGGTGCCCGCCGTGCGAACCAGCCGCAGGTTGAGGACGTACGCGACGCCGGTTCCCAGGCCGCCCAGCACCAGCAGCGCCACCGCCGCCCGGACACCGGGCCAGTGCGGCGCGCCGCCCTCCAGCGCTGCCGGCCCGGCCAGTTCGACCGTCGCGCAGCAGATCTGCAGGGCGGCCAGGGCGGTGCTGCTGTCTGCCAGCCCGGAGAGGTGGCGCCGAGTGCGGACGAACCCGGCGCCGTAGCAGGCGGTCGCGCCCAGGCAGGCCAGGCTGCCGGCCAGCCGCCCGGCGCCGAGACCGTGCCAGACGCCGAGCACGGTCAGCACCCCGGCGAAGCCGAGCGCGAGCCCGGCCAGCCGGCGCGGCCCCGGGCGCTCGTCCCGGGCCGCGACCAGCGAGAAGAGCAGGGTGAAGAGCGGGGTGGTGGCGTTCCAGACCCCGGCCAGCACCGAGCTGACCCGGGTCTCCCCGGCGGAGAAGAGCACGAACGGCACCGCGTTGAGCAGCGCGGCCACCAGCGCCGAGTGCGCCCAGGTGCGCGGGGAGCGCGGCAGCCGTTCGCCCCGCAGCAGGAGAATCGTCAGCAGCACCGCCGCGCCCAGCGCGCAGCGCCACAGGGCCACCCAGACCGGCGGCACCCCGGCGTCCAGCGCCACCTTGATCAGCGCGAAACTGCCACCCCAGATCACCGAAAGGGCCACGAAACCCGGCCACCAGCGCACCCCGAACACCTGTCCCTCCTCGTCCTCAGCCGTCCTGGACACACGATGCCGAGCCGGTCGATCATGAGTCCAACAAGTGGTGTGTTCCGGATGATGAGGGTTGCTCATGGCCACAGGCGTCAACCTGGCCCAGCTGCGGGCGCTGACCGCCGTCGCCGACACCGGCGGATTCGGCTCCGCCGCACAGGAGTTGGGCATCAGTCAGTCGGCCGTCTCGCATGCCGTCGCCGCACTGGAACGGGCCGTCGGTGGGCCCGTGCTGCACCGCACCGGCCCGGTTCGGCCCACCTCGCTGGGCGCCGAGCTGCTCCCGCACGCCCGATCCGCGACGGCCGCCGCGGACTCCGTCGAGACCATCGTGGCGCGGCACCGCGGCGGCCCGGCCGGCACGGTCCGGCTGGCCGCGCCGACCACCGTCTGCCAGGGGCTGCTGCCCGAGCTGCTGCGGGAGTGGGAGGGCGCCCATCCCCGGCTCCGGGTGCGGATCTTCGAGGGCGACGACGAGGAGCTCGCCACCTGGCTGGGGGCCGGCGTGGTGGACGTCGCCGTGCTGATCGACCCCGATTCGGCACCCGCCGGCTCGCTCCTGCTCGCCCGGGACGCCCTGCACGCGCTGCTGCGCGCCGACCACCCGCTGGCCGGTCAGCCCTCGCTCGACGTCCGGGAGCTCGACGACGACCCGTTCCTGCTCTCCGAGGGCGGTTGCGAGCGACTGGTCCGCGAGGCGTACCGCCGGGTCGGCGCACGCTTCACCCCGCGGCACCGGATCCGCGAACTCGGCACGCTGCTCAGCATGGTGCACGCGGGCCTCGGGGTCTCGATGATGCCGGCGCTCGCCCACGGGATGCTTCCGGCGGGCTGCGTGCTGGTGCCGGTCCGGCCGGAGGTGCGGCGCCGGCTGGTGCTCACCGGCCCCGCGGACCGGCCCTGGCACCCGGCGGTCGCCGCGTTGGTGGAGACGGCGCGGGCGGTGCTGCCCGCGCCCTGACGCACCTCCGCCCCTCTTCCGGCCGACCTCGACGACCGGCCCGACTTCGGAAGTCAGTAGGATCACCCGAATGTCACAGGCGCGAACGAGAACGGTGGAAGCCCCGACGGCCACGGGTCTCCTCGACGCCGGCGTCAACGTGTTCGCCCTGGCCGTCGCGGTGGCGAACGTGATCATGCAACTCGCACGCCTGCCGATCGCCTACGGAGTGATCGAGAGCAAGGTCGAGCACGGCCGGATAGACCGCCATCCGTTCAAGCGGATGCGCACCACGCTGAGCTACCTCATGATCGCGCTGTTCGGCACCGACGCGGAGCGCGCCGTGATGCGTCGCGAGGTCAACCGGTCCCACCGCCGGGTGCGTTCGGACGCCGACAGCCCCGTCGACTACACCGCCTTCGACCGCGAACTCCAACTCTGGGTCGCCGCCTGCCTCTTCTGGGGTCTGGAGGACTTCCACCAGCGGATGCACGGCCCCCAGCCGGCCGAAGCCCGGGAGGCCCTGTACCGGGCCGGCGCGCGGCTCGGCACCACCCTGCAGGTCACCGAGAGCATGTGGCCCACCGACCGGGCCGCGTTCGAGGAGTACTGGAACGCCTCACTGGAAGGGCTGACGATGGACGACACCAGCCGCGCGTTCCTGCACCGGCTGGCGGGCCTGGCCTTCCTCCCCGCTCCCCTGCGCCTGCCACTGGGGTCCTTCCACCGCTTCCTCACCACCGGCTTCCTGCCGCCGCGCTTCCGCGAGGAACTGCGCCTCCCGTGGAGCGACCGCCACCAGCGGGCCTTCGACGCCTACGTCACCACCACCGCCCGCGTCTCCCGGGCCCTCCCCCGTCCGGTCCGCCAGTTCCCGTGGAACCTCATCCTCCGGGACGCCCGTCGCCGCATCCGGCAGGGACGCCCCATCGTCTGACCGCGCCCGGCGCCGGCCGACTCCGGCCGGCACGGCGACCAACTCCGCCCAGGCGGAGCCTCGACCCGCCGGTGACGGGCCGGGCCGGACTCCCCGCACCGCCCCGGCCCGCGGACCCACCCGGCCACCGGGCTTCGAAGCGCCTCGCTACCGGCCGGCGACCGGGCGCCGGCAGCGGGGCAGCGCGACCTCGTCCCAGATCCCGTCCAGCGCCCGGACGAAGCCCCGTACCTCGTCGGCGCTGTGCACCGCCCCGGGGGCGATCCGCAGGATCTCCTCCCCGACCCGCACGCTCGGCGCGTTGATCGCCTGGACGTAGCAGCCGTGGCGCTCCAGCAGGAGGCCGGAGATCTCCTTGCACACGCTCTCGTCCCCGACGAGCACGGAGACGATGTGGGAGCGGTCGGACAGGAAGGGGATGCCCCGCTCCGTCAGCAACGTGTGCGTCAGCCGCGCGTTCGCCCACAGTCGCTGCCGCTCCCGGTCCGACGTCCGCAGGTGCCGGACCGCCGCGAGCGCGCCGGCCACCACCGCCGGCGGCAGCGCCGTGGTGAAGATGAAGGGGCGGGACAGGCTCCGCACCGCGTCCACCACCGCGGCCGGACCGGCGATGTAGCCCCCGACGGTACCGAACCCCTTGGCCAGCGTGCCCATGACGACGGTGAACTCGTCCGCCAGTCCGAGGCTGGCCGCGATGCCGGCCCCCTGCGGTCCGTACATGCCGACCGCGTGCACCTCGTCGAGGAAGGTCATCGCCCCGTGGCGCTTGGCTATGTCGGCGATCTGCGCCAGGGGGGCGATGTCGCCCGCCATCGAGTAGACGGACTCCATCACGATCAGTTTCGGACGGTCGGGGTCGGCGGCGGAGATCAGTTCCTCGAGATGGGCCGGGTCGTTGTGGCGGAAGATGCGCTTCTCCGCGCCACTGTGCCGCAGTCCGTCGATGATGGACGCGTGGTTCGACTCGTCCGACAGGACGAGGCAGCCGTCCATACGGGCGGGCAGGACGGACAGCGCGCCGTCGTTCGCGGTGTACCCGGAGGTGAAGAGCAGCGCGTCCTCCTTGCCGTGCAGATCGGCCAACTCCTGTTCCAGCAGGACGTGGTAGCCGTTGGTGCCGGCGATGTTCCGGGAACCGCCCGCCCCGGCCCCGAGCTCGTCGAGGGCCTGTCGCACCGCCGCCATCACCAGGGGGTGCTGGCCCATGCCCAGATAGTCGTTGCTGCACCAGACCCTGATGTCGCGAACCGCGCCGTCCCGCTCGTGCCGCGCCATCGGAAAATTCCCGGCCTGCCGGGCGATCTCGAGGAATTCTCGTTTCCCGACCGCCTGCTCCGGTTTCTGCGCGTCGTGCGGGAAGAAATCCCGGTAATGGGTCATGACGTCTACTCGCTCTCTCGGAACCGTCACGGAACGGGGCTCGCCCCCAAGGTCGGCGACACGCACCGGAGCTCGGTCGCGCGACACGTCGCATCGCCTGCGCCTGCCCGATCCGCAGCGGCGGGCAGGCGGACACCGCCCGGTCGGCGCGGCACGGCCCGCCCGGCCCGCGACGGGAGCCGGATTCCTTCGGCTTCCCGACATCATCCCCGGGCGGCATATCATTTCGATGGCGTAGCCCGCGACATTGCCCCGGAACCAGGAGTTCCGCCGGGCCGTGGGAAATGCTCCGGCGGATGTTCCGCAAAGCCGGTCGAAATGCCCGGCCCCGGTGCTATGCTCGCCGAAATCGCACCCACCTGACGGGAATTTCGCATGTCCGCGAGTGACACCTACGTCAACCAGGTTCTCCAGGTGCTTTCCACCGAGCCCAAGAAGATCGTGCTGTCCTGGCGGGGCACCGCGGTCACCGCGGCGGAGCTCACCGCCGGCGTCCGATCGGCCGCCGACGTCCTGCGCCGGCGGCACGGCGAGGACGGCCTCGACGGCGGCGCGGGCGCGGTCGTCGCCGTGCTCACCGTGACCAACTCCCCCGCGACGCTGATCCTGCGGTACGCGGCGAACCTGACCGGGGCCACGGTGGTCCACCTGCACACCACCAACGCGGTGGACCCGGGCGACCGGCTGACCAGGAACGCCGAGCTGCGCATCCTGACGGACACCCATGCGACCGTGCTGGCCGTGGACGCGGAGCACCTGGCGGCGGCCCGGGAGCTGCGCGACCTGCTGCCGAACCCCCCGGTGCTGGCCGCGCTCGGCGACCTCGGCCCCGACGTCCTCGACCTGAGCGCCGGCGACGAGGCCGCGTTCGACCCGACCGCCGTGGACGTCCCACCGGACCGGGCCGCCGTGGTGACCTACACCAGTGGCACCACGGGTCAGCCCAAGGGCATCGCGGTCGACTTCCGCACGCGCAACGGCTTCATCGCCGCCGGTCTGCAGATGAAGTGGCGCTCGGTCTACCTGGCCACCCTTCCGATGAGCCATTCCAGCGGCGCGACGGCCGACGACTCGCTGGCCTCCGGCGGCAGCGTGGTGCTCCACGACGGCTTCGAGGCCGGCGAGGTCCTGCGAGCCCTACGGGAGCAACGCGTCTCCCGGCTGCTGGTCTCCCCGCCACAGCTCTACCAGCTCCTGGACCACCCGGACCTGGCCGCCACCGACCTGTCGGCCCTCACGATGCTGTGCTACACCGGCTGCCCGGCCTCGCCGGAGCGGCTGGGCGAGGCGGTCAAGGTCTTCGGCCCCGCTCTCGTCCAGGTCTACGGCAGCAGCGAGGCCGGCGCGATCAGCATGCTGACGCCCGCCGAGCACCTGGAGGCCGACCTCCGGACCACCGTCGGGCGGCCGCTGGCCGGCGAGGTGCGCATCCGTGATCCGCGCGACCACCACGACCTGCCCGTGGGCGAGGTGGGTGAGGTCTGCGTCCGCTCGCCGTTCGCGATGCGCGAGTACCTGAACGACCCCGAACTCACCGCTCGGACCGTCCGGGACGGCTGGGTCCACACCGGCGACCTCGGCCGCCTCGACGAGCACGGCTACCTCCGACTGCACGGCCGGATGTCCGACGTGATCAAGACCAACGGGATCAAGGTCTATCCGACCGCGGTCGAGAACGTCCTGCTGTCCCACCCGGACGTGGTCCAGGCGGCCGTGTTCGGCGTCCCGGACGCGGACCGCGTCGAACACCTGCACGCCGCCGTCGTCCTGCGTGCCGGGGGCGACGCCTCGTCGGCGGACCTGCGCGAGCACGTCGCCGCCGAGCTCTCCCCCAAGCAGGCCCCGGCCGTCATCGACCTCCGCACGCGGTTGCCGCTCACCGGCACCGGCAAGCCGGACCGGGCCCGGCTGGTCTCGGACACCACTCGTGGTCGGCCATGACCGTGTCCCTGGCCACCGTCCTGGCCGAGTCCGCACACCGCCGGCCGGACCACGCGGCCCTGGTCCTCGACGGCCGGCGGATCACCTACCACGAACTGTGGCGCGACGCGCGGCGCTACGCGGCGGTGCTGCGCGGGCACGGGCTCGGTCCCGGCGCCAGGATCGCCCTGCTGCTGCCCAACACCGCGCACTTCCCGCTGGCCTACTTCGGGGTGCTGGCGCTGGGCGCCGTGGCCGTGCCGGTCAACCCCCTCCTGCGCGCGGAGGAGATCGCCCACGTCCTGCGCGACAGCGCGGCGGCGGCGCTGATCTGCGCCGCCACGGAGCTCGGCGAGGGCGCCGAGGCGGCCGACGCCACCGGGACGCCCCTGTTCACGGTGGCGGTGGAGCGGGAGGGCGGTGCGCCGCGCCTGGACGTGCTGGCCGGGCGGGCCGAGCCGATCCCCGCGGAGGTCCAGCGCGAACCCGGTGACCTCGCGGTGGTGCTCTACACCTCCGGCACCACCGGAAGGCCCAAGGGCGCCATGCTCACCCACCGCAACCTGGTGACGAACGTCGCGACCACGATGCTCTCGCCGTTCGCCTTCCAGGCCGGCGACGTCCTGCTCGGCTGCCTGCCGCTGTCCCACACCTTCGGCCAGATCTGCGGGATGAGCACCTGCTTCCGGGCCGGCGCCACCCTGGTGCTGATGCCGAGGTTCGACGGCCCGCGGGCGCTGGACCTGATGGTGCGGGAGCGGTGCACGCTGATGATGGGGGTGCCGACCATGTACCTCGCGCTGCTCGCCGCCGCCCGGAGCGACCCGCGGCGGCCACCGCTCAACCGGGTGTTCTCCGGCGGGGCCGCGCTGCCGGTGGCGGTCCTGGAGGAGATCCGGGCGACCTTCGGCTGCCCGGTCTACGAGGGCTACGGCCTGACCGAGACCTCACCGGTGGTGGCCTACAACCAGCCGGCCTGGCCGACCAGACCGGGAACCGTGGGCCGGCCGATCCGGGGCGTCGACGTCGCGATCGCCAGGGCCGAGGTCGAGGGCCGCATCGAACTGCTGCCGGCCGGCGAGGTCGGCGAGGTCGTCATCCGCGGCCACAACGTGATGGCCGGGTACCTGAACCGGCCGGAGGCGACCGCCGAGGTGATCGTCGACGGCTGGTTCCGTTCCGGCGACCTCGGACGCCTGGACACCGACGGGTACCTGTCCATCGTCGACCGCAAGAAGGATCTGATACTGCGCAGCGGCTACAACGTCTACCCGCGCGAAGTGGAGGAGGTGCTGACGCGCCACCCGGCGATCGCCCAGGTCGCGGTGGTCGGTCTGCCGCACGAGCGGCACGGCCAGGAGGTGTGCGCCTTCGTGCTGGTCCGCCCCGGCATCCGCGCGGACGCCGCCCTGGCCGAGGAGATCGTCACCTGGGCCAGGACGCGTCTGGCGGCCTACAAGTACCCGCGCCGCGTGGAGTTCCCCCTCGCCTTCCCGCTCGGCCCCGGTGGAAAGGTCCTCAAACGGGAACTGCTCTCCCGATCCGGCCACTGACCCCCGCCGGCCCCGTTCACCGGCGCCGGGGAGCGCGCGTGCGAGGTCCCGGCGCGCGGTTCACAGGTCCAGGACGAGGTCGGCCGGTGGCTGTGAGCAGCAGATGAGGGCGTTCCCCTCGGCCGGTGCCTCGATCGGTTCCGGTGAGTAGTCGACGCGGCCCTGGAGCACGGCGGTCTCGCAGGTGTGGCAGACACCGGTGCGGCAGGACCACCGGGTGGGGACGTCGCAGGCCTCGGCGAGTTCGAGCAGTGTCCGGTACCCGGGGTACCACGGCACGGTCAGGCCGCTGCGGGCGAACGAGACGGTCGGCCCCGGCTGTCCCCCCGGTGGGTGGGCGGGAAGGTGCGGGGCGCGTGCGGTCGCGGGCAGCACGCCGGGGGTGATGGCGGACAGTGCGCCGAAGGTCTCGGTGTGGATCCGGCTGGGATCGATCCCACCGGCGACCAGGGCGGCGGACACGTCCCGCATGAACGCGGTGGGCCCGCAGATGTAGGCGTCCGCGTCCCGGGGAAGGCCGAGGTCGCGCAGCTGCTGGTCGGAGATCCGCCCGCCCGCCGTGTAGTCGGTGCCCGGGCGGTCACCGGCGCGCGGCCTGCTGTACGAGACGTGGGCGTGGCCGGCGGGCAGTTCGGCCAGGAGGGTCCGCGTCTCCTCGGCGAAGGGATGGCTGTCGCCGTCCCGTGCTCCGTGCACCCACCACACCTGACGCCGGGACCGCGCGTCGGCGAGGGCGTGCAGCATGGCCAGGACCGGGGTGGCACCGACACCGGCGGACAGCAGCAGGACCGGGGAGTCACCGGCCGCGAGGATGAACGTGCCCCGTGGCGCCGCGACGTCCAGGACGTCGCCCACCGTCACGTGCCGGCGCAGGTAGCCGCTGGCGGCGCCGTGCGGCTCCTGCTTCACGCTGATCCGGTACTCGGCGGCGCCCGGTCGACCCGACAGCGAGTAGCTGCGGATCAAGGCGGGACCGTCCGCCTCCGGTCGCAGCCGCAGCGTGAGGAACTGTCCCGGAAGTGCCGCCGGAAGCGGGAGGCCGTCGGTCGAGGCCAGGGCCAGCGAGAAGATGTCGCGGCTCTCCGGGGTGACGCGGGCGACCCTGAGCGGGCGGAACCCCGGCCAGGCCGGTGGCGGGCTGTTCGCGGCCGGGGTCAGGCCGGTGTTCCCGGCAGCCGCGCCGAGCCCGCGGAGGTCGTTGTCGAGCAGGGTCCGCAGCGAGGCCTGCCAACCGGGGCTCAGCGCGGGAATGCGCAGCGCACGCTCGAGTTGGGGGCGGCGGTGGCCGGGCAGGTAGAGCAGGGCGTCCATCTCCACGACGGTCATCCCTTCCGGCCCCGAGGCGATCTTCACGATCTCGTCCCCGGCCTCCACCCGGCCTTCGGTGAGCACGCGCAGGTAGAAGCCCGGGCGGCGGTGGGACACCAGCAGGGCGGCCATCCGGGGCTCTTCCATCCGCAGGCCCACGCGGTAGCACGTCACGCGGGGCTGGGTGACCTCGAAGACCGCACTCCCGATCCGGTAGCGGTCCCCGATGCACACCTCGTCGTCGGGCAGCCCGTCCACGGTGAAGTTCTCGCCGAACTGGCCGAACATGAAGTCGTCCCGCTTCAGCTCCCGCTGCCAGTAGCGGTAGGAGTCGATCTGGTACACCAGCACGGCACGCTGCTCGCCGCCGTGCCCGGCCAGGTCGCCCTGGCCGTCGCCTTCCAGATTGAGCCGCCGAACCGTCCTGGGGCCGGTGACGGGCTGCTTCCAGATCCCGGTACGCGTGATCCGGCCGTGCCAGGAGACGTCCTTGGGCAGACCGACGTTGACCGCGAGCAGAGTGGCCATGTCACACCTCCGTCCATGGTCCCACCGGACGCGGGTGCCCGCCACGGCGGCGATGTCGCCCGAACTGACCCTGCGGGAAGTGCCTTTCACGGGGGTGCCCGCGTCTCCACGGGCACGGCCGACCGGGTGCGGCAACGGCTGACCGGGGCCAGCGGAACGGGATGCCGGGGGCGTACCGGCGCGATCCGGGTCACCGGCTGCCCGCTGGACGGTGGTGCGCGCGGCGCCTGAGTGGTGGGGAACCGTCAGATTTATATCGCTCTCTTGACCGGCGTCACGGCCACGCCATACTTGCCTTGTCCCCGCACGCTCCCCCGCTCGCCCGATGGAGGTGCCGCCGATGGAGCTCTCCCCTTCCGCGCACGTGGACACGTTCTGTCGCGACCACCTTCCACCCTCCGATCAGTGGCCAGAACTACTCTGCGATTTGCCCGAGTTGGCCTATCCGGACCGACTCAACTGCGCGCAGGCGCTGCTGGACGACACCATCGCGCGGTTCGGCCCCGACCGGCGAGCGCTGCTCAGCCCGAGCGAGGAGTGGAGCTACCGCGAACTGCGGGACCGCGCCGACCGGGTGGCCCGGGTGCTGACCGAGGACCTCGCCCTGCTGCCCGGCAACCGGGTGCTGCTGCGCGGGCCCAACACCCCCTGGCTGGTGGCCTGTTGGCTGGGCGTGCTGAAAGCCGGCGGGGTGGTGGTGACCACCATGGCACTGCTGCGTTCGCCCGAGCTGACCACGATCCACGAGATCAGCGCGCCCGTCGTCGCCCTCTGCGACCACCGCTGGACCGACGAGCTGCTGCGAGCCGAAACCCCGGGCCTGACCGTGGTCGGCTACGGCGGCCCGGGGGCCCAGGACCTGACGGCACGCTGCGCCGCGAAGCCGGCCGGCGGCTTCACCACCGTGCCCACCGCCGCCGACGACGTCGCGCTGATCGCCTTCACCTCCGGCACCACCGGCCGGCCCAAGGCCACCCTGCACTTCCACCGGGACGTCCTGGCCATCGCCGACACCTTCTCCCGGCACGTGCTGCGCCCGACCCCCGACGACCTGTTCACCGGCACGCCCCCGCTGGCCTTCACCTTCGGCCTGGGCGGGCTGGTGGTCTTCCCGCTGCGGGCCGGCGCCGCCACACTGCTGCTGGAGCAGGCCTCGCCGGAGCAGCTCGCCGAGGAGGTGGCGCGGCACCGGGCGAGCGTGCTGTTCACCGCGCCGACCGCCTACCGGGCCCTGCTGGCAGCCCACTTGACCGACCGACTGGGCTCGCTGCGGCGGTGCGTGTCGGCCGGGGAACACCTGCCGGCGACGGTCTGGGAGGCCTTCCACGCGGCGACCGGGCTACGGCTGATCGACGGCATCGGCGCCACCGAACTGCTGCACGTCTTCATATCCGCGGCCGACGCCGACATCCGCCCGGGCGCCACCGGCCGTCCGGTCCCCGGCTACCGGGCCGCGGTACTGGACGAGGAGGGCACGCCGGTTCCGGACGGGACGCCCGGGCGGCTGGCGGTGAAGGGCCCGACCGGCTGCCGCTACCTGCGCGACGAGCGCCAGCCGGGCTATGTGCGCGACGGATGGAACCTCACCGGGGACACCTACGTCCGCGACCCGGACGGCTACTTCTGGTACCAGGCGCGCACCGACGACATGATCGTCTCAGCCGGCTACAACATCGCCGGGCCCGAGGTCGAGCGGGTGCTGGCCGAGCACCCGACGGTGGCGGACTGCGCGGTCACCGGGGCACCGGACGAGCGGCGCGGGACCGTCGTCAAGGCCTACGTGGTGCCGCGCGAGGGCGCGCCGACCGGGCCGGCGGCAGTACGCGAACTGCAGGAGTTCGTCAAGCGGACCATCGCGCCGTACAAGTACCCGCGCGCCGTCGAGTTCGTCCCGGCCCTGCCACGCACCACCACCGGCAAGCTGCACCGCGGCGAGCTCCGTCGCTGGGCCCGACTCCCCCTCGGGCGACCCGAGTTGGCCAGCGTCTCGGTGGAGCGGCGGGTGGAGTGGTCGGACACCGACGCGGCCGGTCACTACCACTTCTCGGCGGTGCAGCGCTGGGCCGAGGCGGCGGAGTCGGTACTGCTGCGCCGGCTCGGGCTGGCCGACCTGTTCGGGCGCATCCCCCGGGTGCGCTTCGAGGCCGACTACCGCGAGCGGCTCTGGTTCGGCGACCCGGTGCGGATCGAGCTGCGGGTGGCGCGGGTGGGCACCTCCTCGCTGCAGTACTCCTTCGACGTGCACGGGCCGACCGGCATCGCCGCCAGCGGCCGGATGACGGTGGTGCACGCGGCCCCGCGCGAGCCGGGCTCGGTGCCCTGGCCCGAGCCGGTGCACCGGGCGCTGGCGGAGTCCGGTCCGCAGGCCGCCGAATCCTACCGCTGATCCCCATCCCACCACCCCGGAGGGCACCATGCGCGTTGCCGTGATCGGAGCCGGGCCCGGCGGACTGTACTTCGCCGCGCTGGCCAAACAGCTCTTCCCGCACGCGGAGATCACCCTGTGGGAACGTGACGCGCGCGAGGACACGTCCGGCTTCGGGGTGGTCTTCTCGGACGAGACGCTGGACGGTGTCGCGCAGGCCGACCCGGTCGTCTTCGCCGCGCTGTCCGGTGAGTTCGCGCGCTGGAGCGACATCGACGTGCACGTGGCGGGCCGACTGCGGACCTGCGGCGGCCACGGGTTCGCCGCGCTGGACCGCAACCGGCTGCGGCGGATCCTGCAACAGCGCTGCGAGCAGCTGGCGGTGGACGTGCGCTACCGCACTCCGGCCCCGCCGGTCGCCCAACTGGCCGCCGGGCACGACCTGGTGGTGGCCGCCGACGGGGTGCGCTCCGGCACCCGGGCGGCCTACCCGGACGCCTTCGGGACCGAGCTGGACGAGCGCCACTGCCGCTACATGTGGCTGGCCACCGACCGGGTCTTCGAGGCCTTCACCTTCGTCGTGGCCGAGCACGACTTCGGCGTCCTGCAGGTGCACGCCTACCCCTACAGCGACCGGCGCTCGACCTTCATCGTGGAGATCGGCGAACAGGCCTGGCGCCGCGCGGGCTTCGAGGCCCTGGCCGCCCGCGCGCCGGGGCACGGGGGGAGTGACTGGGCGAGCGTGCGGCGGTGCGAGGAGCTGCTCGCCGAGCACCTGGCGGGCCACCGGTTGATCCCGAACGCCTCCCGGTGGATCCGCTTCACCACCGTGCGCAACGCCGCCTGGCGGCACCGGAACGTGGTACTGCTCGGGGACGCGGCGCACACCGCGCACTTCTCGATCGGCTCGGGCACCAAGCTGGCCCTGGAGGACGCCCTGGCGCTGGCCGCCGCGTTGCGCGAACAGCCCACGGTGGATGAGGCGTTGGCCTGCTACGAGGCCGAGCGGCGGCCGGTGGTGGAGTCCACCCAGCGGGCCGCGCAGGCCAGCCTGGAGTGGTTCGAGACCATCGGGCGCCGCTCGGGCGAGGACGTCGACCGGTTCGCCTTCGACCTGCTCACCCGCAGCCGCCGGGTCACCTACGGCAGCCTGCGGGCCCGGGACGCCGGCTTCGTGGACGCGGTGGACACGGCGTTCGGCGGGTCGGCCGGCGTGCCACCGATGTTCCGCCCGCTGCGGCTGGGCCGGCTCACCCTGCGCAACCGGGTGGTGGTGCCGCCGATGGCCACCTTCACCGCCGTCGACGGCCTGCCCAGCGCCTTCGACCGGGCCCAGCTGACCGCCCAGGCACTGGGCGGCGCCGCGCTGGTGCTGGCCGGGATGACCGCCGTCAGCCCCGAGGGGCGGGCCACCCCGAGCTGTCCGGGGCTCTGGACGGACGGCCAGGAGGCGGCCTGGCGTGAGCTGGTGGCGACGGTGCGCCAGGTGAGCGACACCCCGCTGGGCATCCAACTGACCCACGCCGGGCGCCGGGCGGCCACCGCCCCGCCGGGGCCGGACGGGATCGGCCGCCCGCTCACCGCGGCCGAGGGCGGCTGGCCCACCCTGGCCGCCTCGGCACTGCCCTGGGACGCGGCGAGCCCCGCGCCCCGTGCGGCCACCGGCGCCGAGCTGGCCGCCGTCACCGCGGCCTTCGGCCAGGCGGCGGCACGCGCCGCCCGGGCCGGATTCGACGTGCTGGAGCTCCAGTTCGGCCACGGCCACTTCATCTCCGGCTTCCTCTCTCCGCTCACCAACCGGCGCACCGACGGCTACGGCGGTCCGCTCACCCACCGGCTGCGGCTGCCGGTCGAGGTGCTGGCGGCGGTACGCGCCGCCTGGCCGGCCGACCGGCCGCTGCTGGTGCGGATCTCGGCGAGCGACTGGGCGCCGGGCGGCACCACCGAGGCCGAGGCGGTGACGATCTGCCGAGCGCTGGGCAAGGCGGGCGCGGACGCGGTGGACGTCTCCACCGGCGAGGTGGTCGCCCACCAGCGCCCACCGTACGGGCGTGGTTACCAGACGCCGCTGGCCGAGCTGATCCGGCGCGCCACCGGTCTGCCGACCATCGCGGTCGGCGCGATCTCCACCCACGACGACGTCAACTCGGTGCTGCTGGCCGGGCGGGCCGACCTGGTCGCGGTCGGCCGCGCCCAGTTGCACGACCCGCTGTGGACCCTGCACGCGGCCGCCGAGCAGGGCTACACCGGTCCGGCCGCGCCCTGGCCGCCCGCCTGGCGGGCCGGCAGCCGCCGGCCGCCCGGCCCGGGCGCCGACCGCGTCCCGCCGCGCCTGCGGCTGCTGCGCGAGGCCGCCGCGCCGGTCCACCGCCGCTGGCTGCCGGCACCGCCGCTGACCGCCCCCGCGACCCGCTGACCCGCGCCCCGCGCCGGAGGACCCGATGCCGTACCTGCCCCGTTTCACCGCCGCCGCCGTCCAGGCCGCCCCGGTCTACCTGGACGCGGACGCCACCGTCGACAAGGCCGTCGCCCTGATCGAGGAGGCGGCCGGGCACGGCGCCTCGCTGGTGGTCTTCCCCGAGGTCTTCGTGCCCGGCTACCCGTACTGGAACTGGACGATGAACCCGGTCCAGGGCTCGCCCTGGTTCGAACGGCTCTACCGCAGCGCCGTCGACGTCCCCGGCCCCCAGGTGGCGACCCTCCGCGAGGCGGCCCGCCGCACGGGGGTGGTGCTGGTGATCGGGGTCAACGAGCGCGGCGCGCACAGCCTCGGGATGCTCCACAACACCCTGCTGGTCATCGGCGACGACGGCGAACTGCTCGGTGTGCACCGCAAGTTGGTCCCGACCTGGGCCGAGAAGCTGACCTGGACCGGTGGTGACGGCAGCTCGCTGCGGGTGCACCGGACCGCGATCGGCCCGCTCGGCGCGCTGGCCTGCGGCGAGAACACCAACACGCTGGCCCGCTTCACCCTGCTCGCCCAGGGCGAACTGGTGCACGCGGCGAGCTACATCGCCCTTCCGGTGGCCCCCGCCGACTACGACATGGCGGAGGCGATCGCGGTGCGCACGGCCGCCCACTGCTTCGAGGGCAAGCTCTTCTCGGTGGTCGCCTGCTCCACCGTCTCGCCCGAGATGGTCGACCTGATCGCCGGCGAGGACCCCGAGGTGCGCAAGCAACTGGCTCGCCCACACAGCGCGTTGTCCGGCATCTTCGGTCCCGACGGCCGCCCGGTCGGCGAACCGCTGGTGGACGAGGAGGGCATCGTGTACGCCGAGATCGACCTCGGCCGCTGCATCCAGCCCAAGCAGATGCACGACATCATCGGCCACTACAACCGCTTCGACGTCTTCCAGCTCCAGGTCGACAACCGTCCGCGCACCCCCGTGGTGTTCTTCGAGGAGGAAGCTTGAACGACCACGACGACACCCAGGCCGGCCGGGCCCGGGTCACCGACAGCCTCGAACTCCTCGCCTACTACGACGAGTTGGCCAAGGTGGAGGCCGGTGCCCTGTGGACCGTGGCGAACGAGATCGAGCCCTGGTACCCGCGGCCCCGCTCGGTACCGGTGCTGTGGCGCTACGCGGACCTGCGCCCGCTGGTGCGCAAGGCGCTGCCCCTGGTCAACGCCGACGACGCCGGCCGGCGGGTGGTGATGCTGGTCAACCCCGGCCGCCGGGAGCTGAGCGCCGCCGTCGGCCTGCTCTACACCGGCCTGCAGATCATGGGCCCCGGCGAGGCGATGACCGCCCACCGCCACCAGGCCGCCGCCCTGCGCTTCGTGCACGAGGGCCACGGCGCGTGGACCATCGTGGACGGCCAGAAACTCGCCGTCGGCCCGCGGGACTTCGCCATCACCCCCAACAACACCTGGCACGAGCACGGCAACGAGGGCACCGACGCCCCGGTCATCTGGCAGGACGGCCTGGACATCCCGCTGGTCAACGCGCTGGACGCGAACTTCTACCAGGTCCACCCCGAACTCCACCAGCGGCCGGGCACGGTGGTGAACTCCTCGCTGCTCAGCTACGGCGGCAACCTGCTCCCCTACGGGATGGAGAAGTGGACCCGCCCCTACTCGCCGCTGCTCGGCTGGCCCTGGGAGCCCAGCTACCACGCGCTCGGCCGGCTGGCCGGGGCGCGCGAGGGCTCCCCGTACGACGGCGTGATCATGGAGTACACCGATCCGGTCACCGGTGGCTCGGTGATGCCCACCATGAGCGCCCACCTCCAGCTGCTGCGCCCGGGCCAGGCCACCCTCGCCCACCGCCACACCGGCTCAGTGGTCTACACCGCCGCCAAGGGCCGCGGCGTGAGCGTCATCGCCGGGCGCCGGTTCGCCTGGCAGGAAGGCGACATCTTCTGCGTCCCGTCCTGGGCCTGGCACGAGCACGAGAACCTCGACGCCTCCGAGGACGCCGTCCTCTTCTCCTTCAACGACTTCCCGGTGATGCGCTCGCTCGGCCTGCACCGGGAGGAGGCCTACCCGGACAACGGCGGCCGCCAGCCGATCCTCCCGTAAGGAGCCCTCGATGGACCTGATCACCTACTCCCCCACCGCCGCCGACGCCCCCCGCCTGGGCGCCCGGCTCGGCGACCGGGTCGCCGACCTGGGGGCGCTGGCGGCCCGGGCCGGCGTGGCGCTGCCGGGCGATCTGCTCGCCCTGATCCGGGCCGGGCAGCCGGCCCTGGAGCGCGCCCGCGCCCTGCTGGGCCGAGTCGACCGCCAGGCACTGCCGCCGCTCGCCGACGTGGTGCTGCACGCCCCGCTGCGCCCCGGCAAGATCGTCGGCGTCGGCCTCAACTACGTGGAACACGTCGCCGAGTCGCACCGCACCCTGGACACCGCGCGCGAACTGCCGGACCGCCCGGTGCTGTTCGGCAAGCCCGCCACCGCCGTCACGGGCCCCGGCCAGCCGATCCTGCACAACGCCGACCTCACCAAGCAGCTCGACTGGGAGTGCGAACTGGCCGTGGTCATCGGCCGCCCCGCCGTCCGGGTCGCCGAGGCCGACGCCTGGCAGCACGTCTTCGGCTACAGCATCGTCAACGACATCAGCGCCCGTGACCAGCGCCGCTCGGGCCAGTGGTTCTTCTCCAAGGGTCAGGACTCCTACGCCCCGTTCGGCCCGGCCGTGGTCACCGCCGACGAGATCCCCGACCCGCAGAACCTCGGGCTGTCCCTGACCGTCAACGGCGAGACCAAGCAGAACTCCAACACCCGCCACATGCTCTTCTCGATCGCCCGTCTGATCGCCGACATCTCCTCGGGTGTCACGCTCGAGGCGGGCGACGTGATCGCCACCGGCTCCCCCTCGGGGGTGGGCGCCGGCCAGGTGCCCCCGCAGTTCCTGCAGCCCGGCGACCTGGTCGAGGCCACCATCGAGCGGATCGGCACCCTGACCAACCCGGTCGTGGACGCCCGCTGAGGGCCCGGCAGAAGGAGCATCGCACCGTGTCCAGCTACCGGATCGGTCAGATCGTCCCGAGCTCGAACGTCACCATGGAGACCGAGATCCCGGCCATCCTGCGCGCCCGGGAGGCCGTCGCCCCGGAGCGCTTCACCTTCCACTCCAGCCGGATGCGGATGACCAGGGTCACCCCCGAGCAACTGCGCGCGATGGACGCCGAGTCCGACCGCTGCGCCGTCGAGCTGTCGGACGCGCGGATGGACGTGCTCGGCTACGCCTGCCTGGTGGCCGTGATGAGCACCGGCCCGGGCTACCACCGCGCCGCCGAGCAGCGCCTGCACACCCGGACCGTGGAGAACGGCGCGCCCGCGCCCGTCGTCACCAGTGCCGGCGCCCTGGTGGCCGGCCTGCACACGCTGGGTGCCCGGAAGGTCGCCCTGGTGGCGCCCTACCTGCGCCCGCTGACCCGCACGGTCGCCGACTACCTCACCCACGAGGGCATCGAGGTGGTGGACTTCGCCGCCCTGGAGATCGCCGACAACCTGGCGGTGGCCGCCCACGACCCGGCCCGGTTGCCCGCCATCGCCAAGGGCCTGGCGCACGCGGACGCCGACGCCGTGGTGCTCTCCGCCTGCGTCCAGCTCCCCTCCCTGAGCGCCGTCGAGGAGGCCGAGCAGCTACTCGGCAAGCCGGTGGTCTCGGCCGCCGTCTGCACCGCCCACCAGCTGCTGCGCGCCCTGGACCTGCCCGCGTACGCCCCGGGCGCGGGCCACCTGCTCTCCGGCGCCTACGCCACCCCCGCCCCGCCGGTATGATCACCGCGACCGACCGGGGACGGGGAGGAGCGTGCGGATGCCGGAGGGCACACCTCGGCCCAGCTCCCTGATCCACACCGTCTACGGCGAGTTCGTGCGCCGCCTGGGCGGCTGGATCTCAATCGCCGACCTGGTCGCCCTGATGGCCGAGCTGGACGTGGACGGCCCCGCCGTCCGCTCGGCCATCTCGCGGCTGAAGAAGGCCGACACGCTGCGCCAGGAGCGGCGGCCAGCCATCGGCTACCGGCTGAGCCCGGCGATGACACCGGTCTTCGAGGAGGGGGACCGGCGGATCTTCCACAGCCTGGAGCCGGCCGAGCTGGCCGACGGCTGGGTCGTCGCGGTCTTCTCGGTGCCCGAGTCGGAGCGCGCCCACCGCCACCAGCTGCGCTCCCGGCTGTCCTGGCTCGGCTTCGGCAACGCCGCGCCGGGCGTCTGGCTGGCCCCGGCCCGGCTGCTGCCGGACGCCCGGCGGCTGCTGGAGCGGCTGGGTCTGAGCTCCTACGTCCACCTCTTCCTCTCCGACTACGCGGGCTTCGCCGAACTGCGCGAGGCGGTCAGCTCCTGGTGGGACTTCCCGGCGATCGAGGCCCAGTACGCCGAGTTCTCCAACGCCTGGGCCCCGGTGGCCGAGAAGCTCCGGCAGCTGGACGCCGTCGAGCCGGCGCACGCCTTCCGCGCCTACGTACCGATGCTCACCCAGTGGCGCCGGCTGCCGTACCTGGACCCGGGCCTGCCCGCGCCGCTGCTGCCGGCGGAGTGGAACGCGGTGGCGGCCCGGGCCGTCTTCGCGGAGTTGCACGACCTGCTCGCCGTGCCCAGCATGCGCCACGTCGAGCGGCTGACCGGCCTGTCGCACCCCAAGGAGCCGTGATGACCCAAGCCCATCTGTTGATCCGAGCCGGCGCGGTGCGCACCCTGGACCCGGCGCAGGGAGTGCGGCGGGCACTGGCCGTCACCGGCGAGCGGATCAGCGCCCTCTCCGCGGACGCCGACGGCCTGGACCACCTGATCGGCCCGGGCACCGAGGTGCTGGACGCACCCGGCGCCACCGTACTGCCCGCCTTCGACGACACCCACACCCACCTGATCCTGGCCGGGCACAGCGTCCACGACGTGCCGGTCCACCGGGCCCGGACCCTCGCCGAGTTCCTGGAACTGATCCGCGAGCGCGCCGCCCGCACGCCCGCCGGTGCATGGATCCGCACCACGATCAACTGGCAGGAGGCCAACCTCGCCGAGCAGCGGCTGCCCACCGCCGAGGAGCTGTCAGCGGCCGCCCCCGACCACCCGGTGCTGGTCAAGCGCGGCGCCTACAACGTGGTGCTCAACTCCCTCGCGCTGCGGCTGGCCGGGATCACCGCCGAGACGCCCGACCCGCCCGGCGGGGTGATCGAACGCGACGCGCACGGCCGGCTGACCGGCCGGCTGGTCAACGCGGCGATCGCGCTCGCCGAGAGGCTGCTGCCGCCCCCGGCCCTCGCGGAGCGGATCGCGGGCCTGCACGCGGCCTCCCAGGACTACGCGGCCACCGGGATCGGCACGGTCCGCGACTGCGCGGTGCCGGTCGATGACCTGGAGGTGCTGCGCGCGGCACGGGACGCCGGCGCGCTCGACGTCCGGGTCCGGGCGCTGGTCTCGGCGATCGGCCTGACCTCGGTGCCGGAGGTCGAGCAGCTGCTCGACCGGATGGAACCCTGGCGGGCCGGCCCGACCGACGAGTGGCTGCGGGTCTGGGGCGTCAAGTTCGGCATCGACGGCGGCATCGAGGCGGGTGCGCTGGAGGAGCCGTACGCGGACCGGCCTTGCTACCACGGCACCCTGCACTGGGACCCCGACACGCTGGCCGAGGCGATCGACCGGGTGGTGGCGCGCGGCTGGCGGGTGGGCGTGCACGCCTGGGGCGACCGGGGCCTGCGCACCCTGCTGGACGTCTACACCAAGGTCCTCGGGAGCCACCCGGGTCTGGAACCGGGGACGCTGGTGGTCGAACACGGCGGGCTGGCCACCGCCGAGCAGCGGGCCCGGGCGATCGCGCTCGGCGTGCCGGTCACCGTCCAGCACCCGCTGCTGCACGACGCCGCCACCGCGCAGATCCGCGCCTGGGGTGCCGACCGGGTGGGCGCGCTCTTCCCGCTGCGGGAGTGGATCGACGAGGGCGCGCTGCTCGCGGCCGGCTCGGACTTCCCGGTCGGCCCGTACGGCGCGATGACCTCGGTCTGGGGCATGACGACCCGCCAGACGGTGGCCGGCCCGCAGGGCGCGCAGCACGCGATCACCCGGGCGGAGGCGGTCGCCCTGCACACCGGCAACGCGGCCCGACTGCTCGGGGAGAGCACGCGGCGCGGCAGCCTGCGGGTGGGCGCCCTGGCCGACCTGACGCTCTGGCCGACCGACCCGCTGACCTGCCCGGAGCGGGAGCTGGCCGCGTTGCGCCCGCTCCGCACGGTGCTGGGCGGACGGACCGTGTACCCGGCGAGGGCCTGAGCGGAAGTCGGTCGAGGCTGGTCAGCGCGCCGTACGGCCCGAGCGGTCCGCCGTCTCCACGCCGATCCTGCGGAAAGTCGGAAGCCCCGCCAACCGGGCGGGACTTCCGACCCAGTCCGGAATGGTGCCAGGACAACAGTGCGGTGTGCCCGAACACTGTTGACCCCGGAACCAGACAGGAGAGGCCATGGACAGCGACCCCGCCCCCCGAGGAACCCGCGAAACGACATCCGTCGAGATGGGCGCCCACGGCCCTGGCGCTCAGCCGGGCGTCATCGGCATCGCGCTCGCCGCCGTGCTGACGGCCGCGCTCGCGAACGGTTCCTGGCAGTGGTTCGCCACCTACGTCGGAGTGACACTCCTCGCGGTGGTCTTCTCCTTCTACCGCCTGCCGACCTGGACGCCTGGTCTCCAGTCGGCGTACGCGCGGAACCTGGCGGCGTATTCGCTCGTCGTCGGCCTGTGCGTCGCGATCACACTGGCTCCCCTGATGCAGCGCTGGGCATGGTTGTTCCCGATGCCGGGCACCCGCAGCGGGTGTCGGGAGCTGGGCAGGTACCAGAGCATCCAGACGGAGGCCGCGCTGGCGAACCTCGCCGGTCGCGACGGTGCCGCCCTGGCCTACGCACAGGCCAGCCACAGCCATGAGGCCGTTGCCGACTGCCTGTCAGCGACGACGACCAGGTGGCTGCCGCTGTACGGCATCGGGGCGGCCCTGCTGGTGGCCCTGGGCGCATGGACCATCGACCGGGCTCGGGTGAGGAGGGAGTCGGCCGTGGCCGCCCCGAGCCCCCGTCGTCAGGGCTGAGCGCGGAGCGGCCCGCCCTGAAGATCTCCGGGTAGCCGCCAGCGGGATCATGTCCCTGGAGCGCGCCGGCGTCCCCTCGGGGTGCGGCCGCCAGGTGACCGTGGTTGTCCAGCGTGCCCAGGACGAAGCCGTGGCGGAGCAGGCGCTCCGGCTCGACCGCGAGCACCTCGCACGGGTGCCGCCCTCACGAACCCATGTCCGGGGTGAAGCGGTGACCCGGCACGGGCGCACGTCGCCCGTCGCCCACCAGCGGGCGTGCGGCTCGAGATCGGTCAGTGGTGTCACCCCGTCCGGATGAACGGCCTCGGCTTCTCGTGTCCCTGATCGTTCCTGGGAGTTGCGTCGGGTGTTGCCCTTTGTCCCCCTGTTCGGGAGTTCTTGTGGATCAGCACCTCAGCCAGCAGCCCGTGCCCGTCGTCAACCACGCCGGGGTCTCTCGGCGCGGCCTGGTCGGCTCGGCGGTCGGCGGCGTCGCGGTGGCCGCCGCGACTGGACTCGTCGGCCGTGCGGTCGCCGCCCCCGCCCCCGCCCCCGCCGTCGGCCTCCCGCCGAGTGCGGGCGGCGGGGGTGGTGCCGATGAGGCGCAGGGCCGGGATCTGGCCCGGAAGATGCTGTTGGTCGGCGATGACGAGCAGGAGGACCTCAAGCTGTCCTATCTGCGGATCCTGATCGACGAGAAGCTGCCGCCGCGCGCACCGCGCAAGAAGGTGCTGGTCGTGGGCGCGGGCGTGGCCGGTCTTACGGCCGCTCACCTGCTCAAGCAGGCCGGGCACGAGGTGGTGGTGATCGAGGCGAACGGCAGCCGGGTGGGCGGTCGGGTCAAGACCTTCCGTGGAATCTTCGCCGATCCGGGCCTGCACGCCGAGGCGGGCGCGATGCGTTTGCCCGACTTCCACCCGTTGGTGCTGGCGCTGGCCGACAAGCTCGGCCTGGGTCGCCGACTGTTCTACAACGCCGACGTGGCGCCGCGCGCCGTGACCACCGGCGCGGTGCCGCCGGTGGTCTACCGCTCGTTCACCGGCGAGACCTGGAGCAACGGCGAGGACAGCGGTTCCTTCCGCGCGCCGACCGCCAGCCTGCGCACCAGGATCGCCGTCAACGGCGCCCAGACCACCCGCGCCGCCTACGCCAAGTCCCCGCGTCCGGTCAACGCCACCTTCGGCACCACCCTCGACACCACCACCACGGACGCCGTCACCAAGGCCTTCGCGGACGTCACCGTCCCGAACGGCCCGATCACCGACCAGCTCGCCGCCTGGTCCAAGATCTTCCAGCGCTACGACGGCTACTCCACGCACCGCTACCTGGTCGAGGAGGCCGGCTGGGAACTCGCCAGGATCCAGGCCGTCGGCACCCTGGAGAACATGACCTCCCGGCTGCACTACTCCCTGATCCCCACCCTGATCGACCACGCCGTGATCAGCCCCACCAACCGCTACTGGGAACTGGACGGCGGCATCGACGTCCTGACCGAGGCACTGGCGAACAAGCTCCGCAACGAGCTGCGCCTGGGCCGCCGGATGACCCGCCTGGTGCAGACGGACACCGGGGTGCGGATCGAGACCACCGCCGAGAGCGGCACCGAGGAGTCCTGCGACGGCGCCCCGACCGAACCGCTGGAGACCTTCGAGGGCGACTACGCGATCATCACCATCCCGTTCAGCGCCCTGCGGTTCTGCTCGATCGAACCGCTGATGTCCTACCAGAAGCGCCGGGCCGTCAACGAGCTGCACTACGACTCGGCGACCAAGGTCCTCCTGGAGTTCAAGAGCCGCTTCTGGGAGATCGGACCGAACGGCTTCACCGGCGGCGGCTGCGTCTCCGACAGCGCCAGCCGCTTCACCTACTTCCCCTCCCACTCCCCGACCGACTCACCCGGCGGTGTCGTGCTGGCCTCCTACACCTGGTCCGACGACGCCATGCGCTGGGACTCGCTCACCCCCGGCGAGCGCTACGCGTTCGCCCTGAACGACATGGAGAAGCTCTTCGGGCCCAAGGTCCGGACCGAGTTCACCGGCGCGGGCGCCACCCAGTCCTGGGCCCGCGCCCGCTACGCACTCGGCGAGGCCGTCATCTTCACCCCCGGCCAGCTGCACGAGCTACACCCCGCCACCCGTACGGTGGAAGGCCGGGTCCACTTCGCCGGCGAGCACACCAGCCTCAAGCCCGCCTGGATCGAAGGGGCCCTGGAGTCCGCGGTCCGCGCGTTCCTCGAGGTGCACCCCCGCTGACCAGGTCAGGCCGCTGACACTACAGCGCTCGACGCCGGCCTTGATCACCACACGATCGGGCCGGCTCCTGGCGCGGGTGCCAGGAGCCGGCGGCCCGGCCGATCCCGCCGAGCGCCACGGGTGACCCGGCACCTTCTCGCGGCCTGGAGCACCACTCACCAGGCCGCTCGACCGCGTCACGTCGAGTAGAGCGTCCCGATGTTCTCGTGCATCCGGTTGGCCAGCGGCGGGGCGGTGTAGGTGTCGGTCATCACCTCGATGTAGCAGCCCGTTGTCGCCCGTTGGGCAGCCTCCATGGCCTGGTCGAGTTCGGCGCAGGAGGACACGCGCGCGGTGAACCAGCCCTCGCAGCCCAAGGCCCTCGGCAACTCCGAGTATCGCCAGTTCGCCAGATCGTTGTACTCGATGTCGGGGCGCCTGCTCAGCAGACGCTCGATCAGGTAGCCGTTGTTGTTGAGCACGAACACCACGGGGCGCAGCCCGTACCGGCCGAACTGGCTGATCTCCTGGGCGGTCAGCTGGTGGGATCCCTCACCGGTGATCAGCACCACTCGTCGGTCGCTGCCGGCGGCGACGGCTGCCCCCACGGCGGCCGGGGTCGCCCAGCCGATCGATCCCCACAACGTCTGGTTCTGGAAGGCGGCCCCGGGGGGCAGTTTGGCGAAGGCCATGCCCATCGAAGAGGTTCCGGTCTCCGCGACGAGGATGTCGTTCGGCCTGAGGAAGTTCTCCCACCGGGGATACAGGCTGTCCGCGGTGATGGTGTCGTCCCCGCTGCCTGCGGCCGGCCCCAACCGTGTCACCTCGAAGGAGGGGCGTGGCCACTGCCTTCTGGGCAGCTTCCGCGCCAGCGCGTTGAGCAGGTCCCTCATCTCCACGCTCTGGTAGGTCATGCCGTCGACCCGCACGTGGTGGTGACGGATGTCGATCGTCCTGGCCGGATCCAGGTGGGCGGTGAAGGCGCCGGTGTTGAAGTCGGTCATCAGCGTCCCGACGAGCACGACCGCGTCGCTGTCCTCGACGAAGCGACGGACCTCCTCGTTCATCAACTTGCCGTCGTACATGCCGACATAAGCGGCCTGGTCCTCGTCCAGCACACCCTTGTCGGCCATCATGGTCGCGAAGGGCAGTCCAGTGGCGTCGAGCAGGTGTTGCAACTCTCGACCGAGGCCGGAGCGAGCGGTGAGCACACCGGGGAGCACGCACGCGCTCCTGGCCCGGCCCAGCGTCTCGGTGACCGCTTGCACCGCCGCCTCCAACTGCGCGGGGTCACTCACCGGTGCGGGCAACTCCTGAGCCTGGCTTACTACCGGCATGTCGGCCAGATCGCCGGGGAACGCCATGTAGACCGGGCGGCGATGGTAGAGGGCCGCGGCGATCAGCCGCTCGGTCTCGGCCGCGACGTTCTGCGGAGTCATGATGGCGCTGGCGCACACAACGGCCTCGGACATCTTCTGGAAGAGGTCGAACTCCCCATTGCCGAGGGTGTGGTGGACGATGGAGCGGTGGATCTGGACCGGCATCCTCGGCATTCCGACCAGATGGAACACGGGCAGGTGCTCGCTGTAGGCGCCGGCGATGCCGTTGATCGCGCTGAGCTCGCCCACGCCGTAGGTCGTGCAGACCGCTCCGACCCCACGGACCCTGGCATAGCCGTCCGCGCTGTAAGCCGCGTTCAACTCGTTGCAGCTGCCCATCCACTTGACGTCCGGGTGCCGGACCACCGCATCGTCGAGCGGGAAGGCTTAGTCCCCCGCGACTCCGAAGACATGACGCACCCCGACATCCCTCAGACGGTTCAGCACGTGCCGCACCACGGTCGTGGACATGAAGGAGCCCTTCTCTTGGGCACCGGATTCCCCGGTGCCGGCCATTTCCAGGAGCACCGCGACGCTTGCCGGCGCTCCTTCGGGCCGCTCCGGCACAACCGCACCGACCGGGTCTGCCGGGTGCTCGAACAGTCCTTGTGCGGTTGGCCGTACTCTCGCATGCTCTCGCCGCCGCAATGGCGCGCAACCCGTGCACCTTCGTCCACAAGGGTGAGGACCCCCGCGCCCCGGGGCCGCCTTTCCCCGGCCTCCTCCCGCCCGGTACGCCGTTCGAGGACGACGCCGCGGGTCTCCTCGACGATGCGCACCGCGGCGGAGCGTCGCGGTCCGCACCGTTCCTGACCAGCGGCCACCACATCGAGAGTCCGTCCCGCTTGTTCGCGAACCGAGTGGTCGCGCCCTAGCTGTACTGACCCGTGAGGTTGGGGAGGCCGCCAGGGCCCAAGGGGCTCGGCAGCTCGACCGGGTGCGCGGCGTGTTCGGGAAGCGCTGCCGGGTCGGCCTCCGGGGTCTCAACGATCAGTTGGCCGTGTTCACGGGAGCGTGGGAAGTCCGGGTCGCGAACCGCGAAGGCACCCGACCGGCGTGCCGATCACGCCACCGCCGTGCGGATGAACCGCGCGACGCCGTCACCGACGTTGACGTACGCGTACGTCTGGGCGCTGCTGTAGATCGCGTAGCCGCCCGCCTCGACGGTGACCGGCCCCTCCGCCAACTCGATCAGCACCCGCCCCTCGGTCACCGCGATCATCTCGTGCCAGCCCTCGGGATCGGGCTCGGCGGAGTACCGGTCGCCGGGACCGAGCGACCAGCGCCACAGCTGGGCCTCGCTGCGAGCGGGCACGCTGCCCAGCAGGACGGCCTCGCTGGCGGGCTGGCCGCCGCGCCAGGCCACCGCCTCGATGCGGCGGCTCTGCGCGCCGGGGTCGCTGACGACCTCGACGAAGGTCACTCCGAGCGCCTCGGCCAGCCGGTCGAGGCTGGAGAGACTGATGTTCGTGTCGCCGCCCTCAAGCTTGATGATCATGCGGCGGCTGATCCCCGACGCCTGCGCGAGCGCGGCCTGGCTCATCCCCGTCTGGCGGCGCAGGCGGCGCAGGTTCTCGCCGACGAACGCCAGGACGTCGGATCGCCCCTGGCGAGTGTGCACTATAGTGCCCCTATCATGTGCACTATGCTGCACTCCCCCACTGTTCGCCGAAGCCCTCTCCTGGGCCTCGGCCGTCACGACCTGGCCCTGGTCGCCATCACCATGTTCTGGGGCACGACCTTCCTCATCGTGCACACCGCCATGCGCCACAGCGGACCTCTCTTCTTCGTCGGCTCCCGGTTCGCCACCGCCGGGCTGCTCACCCTACTCGCGTTCCGGAAGGCCCTGCGGGGCCTGACCCGGGCAGATCTGGTGGCCGGAGCATCGGTCGGCGCGACGATCTTCCTTGGCTACGCACTCCAGACATACGGCCTGCAGACCGTCAGCAGCAGCACCTCCGCCTTCATCACGGCGCTGTACGTCCCGCTGGTCCCGCTCTTCCAGTGGCTGCTCCTGCGCCGACCGCCGAAGCCTGCCGGCCTGCTCGGGATCGCCTGCGCCCTCATCGGGCTGGTACTCCTCGCCGGACCCGGGGCCGTGAGTCCGGCACTGGGCGCCGGCGAACTGGCGACGCTGGGCTCGGCCGTGGCCAGTGCGGCCGAGATCGTCCTGATCAGCCGGTTCGCCGGGCAGGTCGACCTGCGCCGCATCACCGTCGTCCAACTGCTCACGGCGAGCGTGCTGTCCTTCCTCGCCATGCCCGCGGCCGGCGAGTCGGTCCCCGCGTTCTCCTGGGTCTGGCTCGCCGCGGCCGTGGGGCTGGGCTCCGCGAGTGCCGTGATCCAGCTGACGATGAACTGGGCCCAGCAGTCCGTGCCTCCCATGCGGGCAACAGTGATCTACTCCGCCGAACCGGTCTGGGGTGGCGTCGTCGGCCGCCTGGCCGGCGACCGCCTGCCGGGGCCGGCGGTCCTGGGTGCGGCGCTGATCATCCTGGGCGTCTTCGTCAGCGAGGCGCCGCTGCCGCGGCTGAGGCGGCGGCGGTCGACGCCGGTGCGAGGGTCGGTACGGACCGCGCGGCCAGCCGCGTCGGATCCGACGCCGTGCCCTGCCCGGCCGGCAGAGGATCCACAGCCCGCCGGCCTCCAGCCGGACCATGCGGGTTCGCCAGTCGTCTGAGCGGTCGGCGGCCTCCGCCGACGTCCGGATCTGTCAGTCCTGGCGCTTTCCGGAGCACACCGCTCCGGCTCGCCTCCTCCACCGGAGCCGCGCGAGAACCGCCCGAACTGTCCGTGCCCCCGCCCATTGCGCAACCGGCGCCCGGGGAGGACGCTGGCCGAGTCAGCCCGCCGGCCGGTGGGTCCGCCCGCAGGGGAGCGTTCGGACCTCGCCACCGCCCACGTCTGTCGGCGCGCAGCCGAGTTGTCGGGGGTTCGGGGGCGCCGGTACCTGGGGGAGTACCCGCGACACCTTGCTGGAGGACGTCATCAACCGCATCGTCAAGCGCCTGGCTGTGGTCGGCGCCACCGTCTGTTCGCTCGCCACCCTCGCCGTGCCGCTCGCCAGCGCCGCCCCGCAGACATCGGGCTCCGGCTACCTCGCTGCCACCGGCCTGGACGGCTGCGGCGGCGGCATGGAGACGTACTGGAACAACGGCGTGTACAACGTCCGGGTCACCGTCTCGGCCGCGCCGAACACCGCCTCGCTGAACTACCTCTGCACCGGCCAGCTCTACCGCAACCAGGGCGGCTGGGGCCCGCTGGGGCCGGCGCTCACCGTCACCAACGGGGGAAGCACGTCGGGGGACTTGTACGGCGACAACGGCACCCTCGCCTACGTGTGCATCACCGAGCTGGACACCAACATCACCGTTCACAAGCCCACCTGGAACCACACCAGCTGCACCGCCCAGTGGTGACCGGGCTCCTCGCCCGTTGACCGATCGCCCCTCCGGCCGCCGGAGGGGCGAAGCCATGAACGCGGCAGCGCTTCGCCGCCCGGCGACCGACGGGACCACTCGGATTGCGGCTGCCGGCACACGAGTCATGAATTCGCACGCCTGGCACGGTATTTCGGCGTGCTCCAAGCGGTGGGCCGCACCGGCACCCCTCACCGAGCTGGACGTGCCCTCGACCGACGACGGCTCGATCACGGTCACCTCCATCACGCTCACGGTCGGCCCCATGGGCACCGACGCAGCGCCGCACGGCTGCGGCGCGATGCGCCACTGATCACCCGCCAGGTGCACCGGTGACCGCACCGCGGTCCGGCCACCGAGCCGGCGGCCCGGCGGTCCGGACCGGGTCGGCGCGGATGGCGGGCACGCGACCACCCCACCTTCGGGTTCATGAGGAGTGACCCCTAGGCTTGGCCCGGTCATGGCTGGTGTGCCCGGTCGCGGCTTCCACTTATCGGAGGGGTCAGTTGATGGGAGATCAGGGGGTCGGGCGGCGACGGTTCCTCGGCTACGTGCTGGCGGCACCGACGTTGCTGGTGGCCGCGCAGTTCGAGGAGGCGGTGCTCGCGCCCGCGCCGGCAGCGGCGGCGGTGCCGTCACTGCCGGAGCCGGCCGAGGTGTACGACCTGACCGACCTGCTCACCGACGCGGCGCTGCCGACCTCGGGCCTGATCAGCATCCAGTTGAACGCCGACGGGACGGCGAGCTTCGCGCTGCCGCGCGCCGAGGTCGGCCAGGGCATCACCACCTCCACCGCGATGCTGATCGCCGAGGAGTTGGACCTCCCCCTCGCGCAGGTGCGGATCACGCTCGCGGACGCCCGCCCGGAGCTGCTGTTCAACCAGTTCACCGGGGCGTCGAACACAACCGTCGCCACCTACACCCCGGTCCGGGTCGCGGCGGCCATCGCCCGCCAGCGGCTGTTGGCGACCGCCGCCGCCCGCTTCGGCGTGCCCGTCTCGACGCTGACGACGGCCGCGGGTGTGGTCAACGGCCCGGGTGGGCAGAGCGCGAGCTACGGCTCGCTGGCGGCACGGGCCGCGAGCGACACGACGGTGCAGGTCTCGGTGGCGCTGAAGCAGCAGGCCGAGTTCAAGGTCATCGGCACCGCGCAGCAGCGGATCGACGCACTGGACATCGTGACCGGCCGCAAGCAGTTCACCATGGACCTGGCGGTGCCGAACGCGCTGCCGACCATGGTCTGCCGGCCTCCGACGATCAATGGCACCCCGCTCTCCGTGCGGAACCTGGCGGCCGTGCAGGCGATGCCGGGAGTCACCGACGTCGCCACCATCGCAACCGGCGTGGCGGTGCGCGCGAGGACCTTCGGGCAGTGCATCGACGCGATCCGCGCGTTGCAGGTGACCTGGGGCCCGGGCAGCGAGGACGGATCCTCCGACGACACGGTGCTGCGGGAGCTGCGGGCCGCCGAACTCCCGTTCGCGGTACCGCCGGTGAACCTGCTGGCACACACGATCGAGAACACCTTCACCTTCGCCTTCGCCAGCAACACCGCGCTGGAGCCCAACTGCGCCATCGCCGACGTCCGCGCGGACCGGGCCGAGATCTGGGCGGCCATGAAGGCACCAATCGTGGCGCAGGGCGCGATCGCGGCCAAGCTCTCGCTGCCGCTGAGCGCCGTCACGGTGCACGTCGCCGAGGGCGGCGGGTCGTTCGGTCGCAAGCTGTTCTCCGACGCGGCGTTGGAGGCCGCCGAGATCTCCCGGGCGATGGGCAAGCCGGTGAAGCTGATGTGGCACCGGACCGACGAGTTCCGGCAGGGCCGTACCCATCCGATGTGCACCTCCCGGGTGCGCGCCAGCTACGCGTTGGGCGAGGTGCTCAGCTTCGAGCAGCGGCACACCTCGGTGGCCACCGACTTCAGCCACGGCCTCGGCGAGGTGCTCACCGCGATGGTGGCCAAACTGCCGGTGGGCGGCCTCGGATTCTCCGAGACCATCTTCGAGCTGACCCAGCAGACCCCCTACGACTTCGGCCTCACCACGCAGTTGCTGAGCGAGGTCGACAAGGGCTTCAACACCGGTAGCATGCGCGGGATCTACTCGCCCAACGTGCGCTGTGCACAGGAGTTGATGGTCGATCAGCTGGCGGTCGCGCTGGGGCAGGATCCGTACCGGTTCCGCCGGCAGTTCCTCAAGGACCAGCGAGCGGTGGCGGTTCTCGACAAGGTCGCCCAACTCGGCGACTGGGGGCGCCCGATGCCGGCCGGGACCGCGCAGGGCATCGCGCTCCACCCCGAGTACCACAGCATCGCCGCGGTCCTGGTCGAGATCGACTGCACCGCGCAGACCGTCGGACGGCAGATCCCCGACGCCTACACCGGACCACGGGTCACCAAGGCGGTCTGCGCGGTCGATGCCGGCCTCGCGGTCAACCCGCTCGGACTGGAGGCCCAGATGATGGGCGGGATCTCGGACGGCATCGCGCTCGCCCTCACCTCCGGCCTGCACCTCAGCAACGGGGTCTTCCAGGAGGGAAGTTGGGACGACTACTTCTACACCCGACAGTGGAACACGCCACCCGACCTGCAGATCGTGGTGATGCCGCCGACCACCGGCACCCCGGGCGGTGCCGGGGAGCTCGCCGTCGGCGCGGCGATGGCCGCGGTCGCCTGCGCCTACGCCCGGGCCACCGGAACCGTGCCGACCAGCTTCCCGATCAACCACGCCGCCCCGCTCGCCTTCGATCCGCTGCCGACCACACCGTCCGTTCCGCAGTCGCCGGTTGACGGCCTGACCCGCGCCTACTAGGAGCCGCACCATGCCCCAACACACCTTCATCCTCAACGGCGCGCCGGTCTCGGTGGACGTCGAGGACGACGTCCGGCTACTCTGGGTGCTGCGCGACGTCCTCGGCGTCACCGGTCCCAAGTACGGCTGCGGGCTGGGCGTCTGCCAGGCCTGCACCAGCCACATCAACGGCAAGGCCTTCAACCCGTGCTCGGTGCCGGTCAGCGCGCTGCAGCCCACGGACGAGATCACCACCATCGAGGGCCTGCCGGCCACCGTCGGCAAGGACCTGCACCCCATGCAGGAGGCCTGGCTGGAGTACGACGTCGCGCAGTGCGGTTACTGCCAGCCCGGGCAGATCATGGCCGCCGTGGCGAAGGTCGAGCAGGCTCGCGCCGCCGGACACGAGATCGGCGACGCCGACTTCGACGAGATCCGCAACATCTGCCGCTGCGGCACCTACTTCCGGATCCGCGAGGCGATCACCGCGGGGGCGAAGAACTTCTGACCGGAACTCCTGCGCGGGCGGGGGAACACCTTTGCGGCAGGCATCCGTTGTTCCTGTGGATGGCGAACCGCCGCCCAGCAGAGCCGGGCACGGCCGTGGACGGCCCGTGGCCCGGCGCCATCGGGAGGAGCAACCCGTGATCGTAGTCACCGGAGCGACCGGCCACATCGGACGCCGGCTCGTCGACCAGCTGCTCGCCGAGGGTGCGTCGGTACGCGCCCTCACCCGCGACCCCGAGCGCGCCGGGCTGCCGGCCGCCGCCGAGGTGGTGCGTGCCGACCTGACCGACCCGGCGTCCGTGGAACCGGCCCTGGAGGGCGCCGAATCGCTCTACCTCAACCTCGCGGCGGGTGGTGGCGAGGCGGCGATCCAGGTCGTGGACGCCGCCGTCAAGGCGGGCGTGCGCCGGATCGTCCTCAACTCCTCGCTGTCGGTGACCGACACCCCGGCCGACGACGAGGGCTTCATCTCCCGCATGCACGCCTCCGTCGAGCGGGCGATCCGTGCCTCCGGGTTGGAGTGGACCTTCGTGCGCGGCGGGATGTACGCCACCAACTCGCTCCAGTGGGTCCCGCTCGTCAAGGCCGAGGGCGTGGTCCGCGGCCCGTTCCCGGAGGCGGTCGCCGCGCCCGTCCACGAGGCCGATCTGGCGGCCGTCACCGCCCGCGCCCTGCTGGACCGCAGCGGCGCCCTGCTCGGGACCGCCCCCTACGTCACGGGCCCGGAGCCCGTGACCCAGGCCGGCCAGGCCGCCGCGATCGGGCGGGCGATCGGGCGCGAGGTCCGGTTCGAGACGATCCCCGTGGAGCGGGCCGCCGAGGCGATGGCCGCCGGCACGGGCATCCCCGAGGGGGCCGCCCGCCAACTCCTCGAGTACTTCGGCGCCTCGGTCGGGACCACGCCCCGGATGACCGACGAGGTCGAGCGCATCACCGGGCGCCCGGCCCGCACCTTCGACGAGTGGGCCCGCGACCACGCGGACGACTTCCGCTGACGCGCACCCCGTCGCCCGTGCCTGCCTGCCCGCGGGTGGTCAGCCGTTGACGCCGAGCTGGCTCATCAGGGTCTGGTTGTCCTCGATGTGCCAGTCTTCGATGATCTTGTCGGTGCCGACGTGCTGGATGTCGATGGCGTTGAAGTCGACCTGCTGTCCCTTCCCCCGGACGCCGTTGAAGGTGCCGGTGAAGTGGCCGCGGAAGACCAGCCGCGCGGTGATCTTGTCGCCGGTGACCAGCAGGTCCGACAGCTCGCAGGTCAGGTCCGGCACGGCGGCGCGGAAGTTCTTCGAGGCGAAGACCGGGCCGGCCGGGCCCTGCGGGCGCCCGGCCGGCAGCGTGTTGTCCCTGAACCGGGGGCTGACGGCGGCGTCCAGGTACTTCTGCTGCCCGGTGTTCCAGAAGGTGTAGAGCTGCTGGGCCAGGTGGACCTCCTGGGCCGCCCGGCGCTCGCCGATCGAGTGGTCCACGGTCAGCGTCCCGGGCTGGACCAGGTCGGCTGAGCGGTCGACCAGGCGCTGCGGCCAGGCCTGCGAGGACTGGTGGCGGCTGCCGTCGTGGGCGTGTGCGGCTGCGGCGGTGCCGCCCGCCAGGCAGGCCGTGGCAGCGGCGACGGCGGCGGTGCGGATGACGCTGTGCGAACGCATGGGTGTGCTCCTCGGGTGCGTGATCACGGGTTGGTGGTGCGTGACCGGGTGGTCAGTCGTGAGGTCCATCGGTCCTGCTCGCTTCAGGCGAGCCGGCCGCCGCCGTCGACGTGCAGCACGGTGCCGGTGACGTACGGGCTGCCGACGGCGAACAGGACCGCCTTGATCAGGTCGTCCGGGGTGCCCACCCGTCGCGCCGGGTTGCGCTCGGCGATCCCGCGCAGGAACGCCTCCTTGCCGGCGCCGAGCCCGTCCCAGGAGCCGGTGTCGACGATGCCCGGCGAGACGGCGTTGACCCGCACCGGAGCGATCTCCACCGCGAGCGCCTGGACCAGGAACGCCAGCGCGCCGTTGGTGGTGGCCATCACGGTCCGCTCGGGGGTCGGGCGCCAGGCGGCCACGCCGGAGAAGAAGGTGAACGAGCCGCCCTCGCGCACCTGACCGGCCAGGTGCTTGGCCAGCAGCAGCGGGCCGATCACCTTGGCCGCGAACGCGCGCTGCACGTCGGCCAGTTCGAGTTCGGCCAGCGGCCCGTTGGCGGGCATCGCGGCGGTCGACACCAGGTGGTCGAAGCCGCCGACCCGCTTGGCCAGGGCGGCGATCGACGCCTCGTCGGCGAGGTCGACCGGGACCACCTCGGCCGGGCCGGTCAGCTCGCCGGCGGTCCATTCGAGCTTGCGCGGGTCGGAACCGGCCAGCACCAGGTCGGCGCCGGCCGCCGAGGCCGTCCGGGCCAGCAGGCGACCGGTGCGCGAGCCGGCGCCGATGACGACCAGGCGCTGGCCGGTGAGGTCCGTGGGGGCCGGGGCGGTTGCCGGGGTTGTCATGGTGACTGAACTCCTTCAAGTGGGGGGGCCGAACTGCCGGCTGTTTCGTGGGCAGCGGCTCTGGTTCGACCCTCTCCCGTGGAGCGGCAATGAGTCCAAGGCTTGTTTCATCCTGCTGCGATAATATTTGTTCATGGCAACGCTGCGACAGCTCGAATATCTGGTCACCGTCGTCGACACCGGCTCGTTCACGCAGGCGGCGGAGCTGCTGCACCTGACGCAGCCGGCGCTGTCGCACCAGATCCGGGCATTGGAGAGCTCGCTGGGCGGTCCACTGCTGGAGCGTCTGCCGCGCGCGGTCAGGCCCACCCCGATGGGCCGCGCGGTGCTGCCGCACGCCCGCGCCGCGCTGGCCGAGGCCGAACGGCTGCGCGGGGCGGCGCGGCGTGCGGCCGGGCTGGAGGGCGGCGAGCTGGAGGTCGCCACCGTCTACTCGGTCAGCCTGGGCATCCTCCCGCCCGTCCTGCGGGCCTGGCGCCGGCGGCACCCGGGGGTGCGGATCCGCCTGCGCGAGTATCCGCACGCCGATCAGCTCCGGGCCGCGATGGCCGCCGGGGAGGCCGACCTGGCGGTGGGGCCCTCACCGGCCGGGTGGGAGGGGCCGGTGAGGGATCTGGGCATCGAGGAGTTCGTCATCGTGCTGCCGAGTGACGACCCGTTGGCGGACGCGCCGGCCGGGCCGCTGGCGCTCCGCGCGCTGGCCGACCGCGCGTGGGTGCGGTACGCGCCCGGGAACGGGCTCGCCGACCTGCTGGACCGGGTCTGCCGGGAGGCGGGGTTCCAGCCGCTGACCGCCGTCCATGCCGAGCAGACCTCGGCCGCACCGCTGCTCGCCGCCGCCGGGCTCGGACCGGCCCTCGTGCCGGCGAACATCATCCCGGCGGACTTCGACGGTCTGCTCCGGCTACCGGAGCCGGCGGTCCGGCGGACTCTCACGGCCTACACGCGGACCCGGCCCGATCCGCTCACCACCACGTTCGCGGATCTGCTCGCCGGCCAGGCCTGCGTGGTGCCCGCGCACATCAGGGCACTCACCGGCGCGCCGGGGCGGCCGTCGCCGGGAGCGTAGGGCGCGCGGGAGCGGCGGTCGGGGCGGTGCCCACGAGGCGGACGGCGCCCGGGTGGACGGGTGCGGGGCGGGAGCCGTCCGGCGAAGCGGTGGGAGCCGCTCACTCCAGGCGGCGGTAGCTGCTGCCGTCGCGGGTACGGGCCAGCAGGCCGCCCTCGACCAGGTAGCGGCGCAGGGCGGGGTAGTCGTCGTGGACGGTCAGCAGCGCCTCGTTGACCTCGGGTTCGGCGTAGTCGCGGTCGGGGGCGAACAGGGTCCGGGCGAGGTGACGGAGGAGCTGCTCGCGGCGGGCGGGCCTTCGGGGGATCGCGGTCAGCCGCCCGCGTGCGAAGAAGGCGCTCAGTTCGGGCACTCGGTCGGCCACTTGGTCGGGCACTTGGTCGGGCACTTGGTCGGACATGGCCAGCACACTTCCGTACCGTCCGGCGGCGGGCAAGGCAATTTCGGCGGACGGTACGGACGTCGGAAGGGCGGACCGTGGTTCCGGCGCCGGCTCAGTACAGGCCCTCGGGCGCGGTCGAAGTGATTTGCAGCGGACGGACGTTGGCCACGCCGTCGGTCGGCCAGTCGGTGCCGCAGTGGTAGCGCAGTGCCTGGTCGCGTTCAAGGATGTTCGGCAGGAAGAGGTCCTCGTGCAGCACGGTCAGCCGCACCTGCCCGGTCTGCCCGTACCCGACCGGCGTGGACCAGTCACCCCGGTCCACCACCGCCATGGTGACCTGGGGGTAGTTCGGCAGGTACGGGAGCAGCCGGGCGTCCTGCCGCATGGGGAGACCGGCCGCGTTGCCGAAGGTGTTGCCGTAACTGAGGCCGCAGACACCGCCGTTCAGGGCGGCCACGAAGTCGTGGTAGGTGTCCGGGCTGATCTGGGTGCCGCTGAGGCGGACTCCGTCGAGCCCCCGCACCAGGTCCGGGAAGCGCTGGCGGAGCGCCTGGAAGAGGGCCGGTGTGGTGTTGAGGTAGTGCACCCCGCCCCGGCCGAGCACGTCCGCGATCTGCTCCAGCAGGTGGTTGGTGTACTCGCGGGCGTCCGCCAGGCGGCCGGCTCGGATCAGGCGCTTGACCCAGCGCGGGTCCATGTCGATCGCGTAGACCCGCCCGGCGTGCAGTTCCGACGCCTCCCAGACGCCGTTGCCGATCAGGTGCGGCCCGGTCGGAGTGGCCTGCAGCCAGCCGCGACCGGGTGCGAATCCCTCGGTGACGAAGGACCAGCGCCGCCAGGCCCCGCGGTGCAGCAGCATGTCGGGGGTGTAGAAGATCCGGCACGGGGCGCCGGTGGTACCGCCGGTGTCCCAGATCCGCCCGGTCAGCGGCCGGGGTACCGCGAGCGGGACCAGGTCGGCCGGATCACCGGTGCGCAGTGCCTCCAGCGGGAACGGGCCGAACGCGGTGAGTTGCTCGTAACGGGTCAGGTCCCGGGGGTCGAAGTCGAGTTCGGCCGCCCGGCGGAGCCAGTAGGGGCTGCCGGTCGCGGGGTCGAAGTGCCGGCGCACCACCTGGCGGGTCCAGCGGTCGAGGTCGGTGCCGAGCCAGCCCTCGATCAGCGCGTCGCACGCGGCACCCGGCCGCACCGCCCCCGCCGTGGTCACCGCGCGTCCTGACCGTCGGGGAGGTCGATCCCCAGCTCGTAGACCGTGGTCAGCACCTGCTCGATGTGTTCGGGCCGGTCCACGTGCACCACGGGGAAGGGGAAGTCCAGGATCCCGTCCGGGATGGAGCCGCCCATCACCAGGCCCAGCCGGACACCCTCCTGTCTCATGCCGGTGTAGACGTCGACCAGGCTGATCGGGTCGGTCGCGTTGCGGTGGAAGAGGTCGCGCACGTCCTCGGCGGTGACCAGGGTCTTCCGCTCCAGGCAGGAGGCCAGCGGCAGTTCGGGAGCCCGGAAGGGCATCGCGTCGATGTAGTGGGCCATGAAGGCGCGGAAGTGGGCGCGCAGCGGCGAGTGCACGGCGATCGTGCGGTCCGGCAGCGGGTTGACCAGACCGGCCGGCAGCTCGCCGGCCAGCGCCTCCAGCGCGGCCCGCTCTCCGGAGAGCATCAGGATGCGCGCCGAGCCGTCGGCGGTGGGGCCGAAGTCCCCCGACAGGTACACCCCCGGTCGGCCCTCGGCGAGCCCGGCGGACTCGGTGCCGGCGGGGGCGAAGACCAGTGCCATGCCCTGCTCGGGCGCGTCGGCGGAGAGCGCGGGAACCTGACGGGTGTGCGCCAGCATCTCGACCAGCTCCCGCCGGCCCAGCGCGCCGACCAGCGCGCTCGCCGTCATCGCGCCCAGGCTCAACCCGCCCACCACGGAGGGGCGCAGACCGTGCTCGGCGAGGATGTCGTACACCGCGAGCGCCAGCGCGGCCTCCCGGACGCTGCCGACGCTCTGGCGCTCCTCCGGCGGCTTCGGCAGCTCCTCGTCGAGCAGTTGACCGGTGGTCAGGCCGGCCCACTCGGCTATCCGGGCGTAGAGCTCCCGCATCACCGGATAGGCCTGGTACAGCTCCAGGCCGTGCGGTTCGGTTCCGACACCGCCGCCGAACAGATACCCCAGCGCCATCCGGTCCTCCTCAGGGAATTCCGCGAATAGGGAGTGGCAGGGGCCGGCCGGGACCTCGGAATACCGGAAGCCGGGCCGCATTGCGGGCCGTTCGGGGCCGGTCCACCGCTGCTCGACCACGGTAGCAGGGGGCTCGCGGCGAAATGTGGGATCTGGCTAAATCCCCCCACAAGAGCAGTGTCGCGGATCCCGCTATCGAAACGATATGGGGGGGTGCCAACATCTATCGGGAGGCTTTCCAGCATTCCGCGACCCGCTCCGAATCGGCGAGGCGGGAATGCGGATGAGGTGACTGGTCCAGTCCACCGATATCGCTGAGTGGTCCGTCTGAATGGTCCGTCGGGGGGCGGATACCACCGGGTCGTGCCCGCGTGTCCAGGGAATTCGGGCGCGCCTGCCGCCGGGTGATCGTCCTCTCACGGGCGCCCGCCGGTCCGGCTCGTCACGAAGGAGTGGTGAAGCACGATGACTCACGGATCCGGTCCCGACACGCCCATCCTGTGGACGCTCTGCGGTGACAGCGCGGCCCAACTGGCCCAGCGGGCACGGATCCTGCACGGTGAGCTGACGGAACGCCCGGAGCTGCGACCCGCGGACGTGGCGTACGCGCTCGGCGGCCGACCGACCGGCGGTCCGCACCGCGCCGCGCTGGTCGGGTCCGACCGGGACGGCCTGCTCGCGCAACTCGCCGCCCTGGCGGCCGGGTCGACCTCGGCCGGGCTGCTCACCGGCACCACCGGGGAGGGCGACACGGCCCTCGTCTTTCCCGGCCAGGGCTCCCAGTGGCCCGGCATGGCGACCGAACTCCTCGACCGGGCACCGGTGTTCAGGCGTCGGCTGGACGACTGCGCGCAGGCGCTGGAGCCGTTCACCGACTGGTCGCCGCTGGATGTGCTGCGCGGTGCGACGGGTGCGCCCGAGCCGGCCGGCGCCGACGTGGTCCAGCCGGTCCTGTTCGCCGTGACACTCGGGCTGGTCGCGCTCTGGGAGTCCTACGGGGTGCGGCCGGCGGCGGTGCTGGGGCACAGCATGGGCGAGATCAGCTCCGCCGTGGTCTCCGGCGCGCTCGATCTGGACGACGCGGCCCGGGTGGTCGCGCACTGGAGCCGGCTGCAGGCCACGCTGGCCGGGCGGGGCGACATGGTCTCGGTGATGAGCCCGGTGGACCGGGTCCGCCCGCTGCTGGACCGCTGGGGTGGCCGGCTCGCGGTGGCCGCGGTCAACGGCCCCGGCTCGGTGGTCGTTTCGGGGGACGTCGACGCCGCCGCCGAGCTGGTCGCCGCGTCCGATGCGCTCGGCCTGCACGCCCGCCGGGTCGCGGTCGGACTGGCCGCGCACTCCCCGCACATCGACGCGATCCTGCCCGAACTGCGCGCCGTGCTCGCCCCGTTGCGACCCCGGCCTGCCCGACTTCCCTTCTACTCGGGACTGACCGGCGGCCGGCTGGCGGACCCGGTGCTGGACGCCGAGCACTGGTGTCGCAACCTGCGCGGCACCGTGCTGTTCGCCCCGGCCGCCGAGGCCCTGCTCGCGGACGGCCACCGGCTGCTCCTGGAGGTGAGCCCGCACCCGGTGCTGACCGCCGCGCTCCAGGAGACCGCCCGCTCCCGTGGCGTGGCGTCCAGGGTGCGCGGCTCGCTGCGCCGTGACCAGGGCGGGCCGCAACGGGTGTTCACCACGCTCGGCGAACTCTTCGTGGACGGGCACGGGTTGGAACTGACGGCGATCGCGGCGGCGTCCGGCGGGCGGGCCGTGGAGCTGCCGCCGGAGCCGGCCGAGGAGCCGGCGGCGGACGCCCCGGTCGAGGACGGGCTCACCTGGCCGGAGCGGCTGGCCGAGCTGGGTGAGTCGGAACAGCGCACCCTGCTGCTGGAGTTGGTCGGCGCCGCGGTCAACGAGGCGCTGGGCCGGACCGGTCCGGTGACCGCCGACCGGAGCTTCCTGGACCTCGGGCTCGACTCGGTCAGCGCGTTGGCGACCCGCAACCTGCTCGGCGTGGCGACCTCGCTGAACCTGCCCGCCACGCTGGTCTTCGATCGGCCCACGCCGGCGGCGGTGGCGGAGTTCCTGCGGGCCGAACTGACCGGCGTGCCGGCGGCGGCGGAGTCCTCGCGAGCCGAACCGACCGGCCGGGCGGACCGGGACGACCCGGTGGTCATCGTCGCGATGGGCTGCCGCTACCCGGGCGGCGCCGACAGCCCGCAGCGGCTCTGGGAGTTGCTGGCGGCCGGCGGCGACGCGGTCGCGGAGTTCCCCACCGGGCGCGGCTGGGACCTCGCCGCCGGGTACCGGCCCGACGGCCGCGAGCCTGGCCGCTTCTACCAGCGGGCGGCCGGCTTCCTGGCCGGGGCCGAGCTGTTCGACGCGGAGTTCTTCGGCATCTCGCCGCGCGAGGCGCTGGCCATGGACCCGCAGCAACGACTGCTCCTGGAGACCGCCTGGGAGACCTTCGAGCGGGCCGGGATCGAGCCGGGATCGCTGCGCGGCAGCCGAACCGGTGTCTTCGTCGGCGCGATGACGATGGACTACGGGCCGGGGCTGACCTCGGGCTCGGAGCTGTCGGGCCATCTGCTGACCGGCACCACCGGGAGCGTGGCGTCCGGCCGGCTGGCGTACGTCTTCGGGCTTGAGGGCCCGGCGGTGACCGTGGACACCGCGTGCTCGTCCTCGCTGGTCGCGCTCCACCTGGCCGCCCAGTCGCTGCGGCGCGGGGAGTGCGACCTCGCGCTGGCGGCCGGGGTGACCGTGATGTCCACGCCGGGGATGTTCATGGAGTTCAGCCGGCAGGGTGGACTGGCACCGGACGGGCGGTGCAAGGCCTTCGCTGCGGCGGCCGACGGCTTCGGGCTGGCCGAGGGCGCGGGCGTGCTGCTGCTGGAGCGGCTGAGCGACGCGCGGCGCGGCGGGCACCCCGTGCTCGCGGTGCTGCGCGGCTCGGCGGTCAACCAGGACGGCGCCAGCAACGGGCTCACCGCGCCGAACGGCCCGTCCCAACAGCGGGTGATCCAGGCGGCGTTGGCCGACGCCGGGCTGAACCCCGCCGATGTGGACGCGGTGGAGGCGCACGGCACCGGCACCACGCTCGGCGACCCGATCGAGGCCGGCGCACTGCTCGCCAGCTACGGGCAGAATCGCGAACACCCTTTGTGGCTCGGCTCGTTGAAGTCCAACATCGGGCACACCCAGGCCGCCGCGGGTGTCGGCGGGGTGATCAAGATGGTGCTGGCCATGCGACACGGGGTGCTGCCGAAGACCCTGCACGTCGACCGGCCCTCGCCGCACATCGACTGGAGTGCCGGCGCGGTCGAACTCCTCACCGAGCAGACCGGCTGGCCTCGCACGGACCGGCCGCGACGGGCGGGGGTGTCCTCGTTCGGGGTGAGCGGGACCAACGCGCACGTGGTGTTGGAGGAGGCGCCGGCCACCGCCGTCGAGCCGTCGGCACCGGCCGTGGGGCCGGTGGTCTGGCCACTCTCCGCGCGCACTCCGCAGGCCCTGGACGCCCAGATCGCGCGGCTGCGCGAGCACGTGACCAGCATGGACGCCGAACCGCTCACGGTGGCAAGGGCGTTGGCGGGGAGGACCGCGTTCGAGCACCGCGCGGCGTTGGTCGGCGACCGGGACCAGCTGCGCGCCGAGCTGGCCGCGCCCCTGCCGCGTGGCCGTAGGACCCCTGGACGCACGGTCTTCGTCTTCCCCGGGCAGGGCTCGCAGTGGGCCGGGATGGCCGCCGAACTCCTCGACACCGAGCCGGCGTTCGCGCGGCGGATGACCGAGTGCGAACAGGCTCTGGCACCACACGTCGACTGGCGGCTCACCCGACTCCTGGGCGATCGAGCGCCGTTGGATCGCGTCGAGATGGTCCAGCCCGCGCTCTGGGCGGTCATGGTCTCCCTCGCCGCGCTCTGGCAGCACCACGGCGTCCGGCCCGACGCCGTCCTCGGCCACTCCCAGGGCGAGATCGCCGCGGCGGTGGTGGCGGGCGCGCTCACGCTGGAGGACGGCGCCCGGGTCACCGCCCTGCGCAGCCGGGCCCTCGGCGTGCTGGCCGGTCACGGTGGGATGACCAGCATCAACCTCCCGGCGGAGCAGACCGAGCGGCTGATCGCCCGCTGGGCCACGGCTCTGTCCGTCGCTGCCTACAACTCCCCCACCAGTACGGTGATCGCGGGCACCCGCGAGGCGCTGGCCGAACTCCACGCCTACTGCGCCGCCCAGGGCGTCCGGTATCGGGCGATCGACGTCGACTACGCCTCCCACTCCCCCCAGGTCGAGCGGATCCGCGCGCGGCTCCTCACCGTGCTGGGCGACATCACGCCCGTCACCCCGCGCATCCCGATGTACTCCACCGTCACCGGGCAACGGCTCACCACACCCCCCGACGCCGAGTACTGGTACACCAACCTGCGCCAACCGGTCCTGCTCACCCGGGCACTGGCCGAGCTGCGGGCCCAGGGCCACACCCACTACCTCGAAACCAGCCCCCACCCCGTCCTCGTCCCCACCATCGAGGAAACCCTCGACACCGCGACCACCACCCCCACCCTCCGCCGCGACGACCACAGCCACCACCGCTTCCTCCACTCCCTCGCCCACGCCTGGACCCACGGCCTCCCCGTCGACTGGACCACCGTCCTCGGCGAGGGCAGCCGCGCGGACCTGCCGACGTATCCGTTCCAACGTGAACGCTGCTGGCTCGCCCCGGAGCCGACCGGGACCGAAGTCGACGGTCTGTGGGGCGAGTTGGAGCGACAGGACCCGACCGATTTGTCGGCCACGCTCCGGGTGGACCCCGCCGCGCTCGACGAGGTGCTGCCCGCGCTGTCGCGTTGGCGGGCCGAGCGGTCCGTCGTGCGCCGGGCGGACTCCTGGCGCTACCGGATCGGTTGGCAGCCGCTGACGCTGAAGCCGGTCGAGGGGGCTCCGGCCGGCCGCTGGCTGGCCGTGCTGCCCGAGGGCGGGGCCGGCGGCGAGGTGGTCGACGCGCTGGCCGCGGTGGGCCTGGAGCTGGCCACGCTGACCGTGGGCGGCCCCGGGGAGACCCGGCGGGCGCTGGCGGAGCGGCTGGGCGACGCGGTCGACGGCGAACGGCCACTGACCGGCGTGCTCTCGTTGCTGGCCCGCGAGGACCGCCCACACCCCGGCCTCCCGGACCTGCCCGGTGCCGTCTCGCTCACGCTGGCGCTGGTCCAGGCGCTGGGCGACGCGGGGATCGAGGCGCCGCTCTGGTGCCTGGTGAGCGGCACGGCGGTGCTCGGCGCGGGCGAGCGGCCGGGCGCACCCGTCCAGGGTGCCGTGGCCGGCCTGGCCCGCACGGTGGCGCTCGAACACCCCGAGCGTTGGGGCGGGTTGCTGGATCTGCCGAGCGAACCGGACGAAGGGGCGGCCCGCCGACTGTGCGCGGTGCTGGCGGCGGCACGCGACGAGGACCAGGTGGCGGTGCGCTCCACCGGCGTGCACGGCCGCAGGCTGTTGCCGGCCCCGACGCGCACGGCGGCGCCCGAGTGGCGGCCGACCGGTGCGGTGCTGGTCACCGGGGGCACGGGCGCGGTCGGAGCGCAACTGGCGCGCCGGCTGGTGACGCGGGGCGCCGAGCGGGTGGTACTGGTCGGTCGCCGGGGTGCGCAGGCGCCCGGTGCGGCGCGGCTGCGGGCGGAGCTGGGCGCGGCCGTGACGATGGTCGGCTGCGACGTGACCGACCGCCGGGCGCTGGCCGCCGTGCTCGACGAGCACCGGCCGACCGCCGTCGTGCACGCCGCCGGGTCGCTGGACGACGGGATGTCGGACGCGTTGACCCCGGAGCGGATGGCCTCCGCGCTGCGGACCAAGCTGACCGCGGCCCGCCTTCTGCACGAGCTGACGGCCTCCTGGGAGCTGGACGCCTTCGTGGTGTGCACCTCGGTGATGGGTGTGGTCGGCAACGCCGGCCAGGGCAACTACACGGCGGCGAACGCGGCGCTCGACGCGCTGGTCGCGCAGCGCCGGGCCGCCGGTCTGCCGGGCACGTCGATCGCCTGGGGAGCCTGGGGCACCGACGACGGCGATGACGGCGGCAACGGCGGCGGCGGTGCCGGCATGCTGACCGACGACGTGGCGCGGCGGCTGCGCGACCGGGGCCTGCCGGCCATGGCCCCGCGCACGGCGGTCACCGCGGTCGACCGGGCGCTGACCGAGGGCGACGAGCTGGTGGTGGTCGCCGACGTGGACTGGCGGCGCTTCGCCGCGGCGTCCGGCCTGCGCCCGGCGCTGTTGGAACGGCTGCCGGCCGCCGCCCCGGAGCGGTCCACCGCCCCGGCGGCAGCGGGCGGGACGCTGGCCGACCGGCTGGCCCAACTACCGCCCACCGAGCGGCCACGCCTGCTGACCGACCTGGTGCGCACCCACGCGGCGGCGGTGCTGCGGCACGCCGACACCGGCACCGTACCGCCCGCGCGGGCCTTCGCCGAGCTCGGCTTCGACTCGCTGACCGCCGTCGAGCTGCGCAACCGGCTCGGTGCCGCGACCGGCCTGCGGCTGCCCGCGACCGTGCTGTTCGACCACCCGACCCCGCTGGCGGTGGCCGAGCGGCTGCTCGCCGAACTGCGGCTCGCCCCGGGCCCGGTGGCCGAGGACGCGGCCTCGGCCACCGGCGACGAGCCGCTGGCCGTGGTCGGGATGGCCTGCCGCTTCCCCGGCGGGGTGGGCAGCCCCGAGGAGCTCTGGGAGCTGCTGGCCGGCGGCACCGACGCGGTGGGCGACTGGCCGACCGACCGTGGCTGGGACGTCGAGCGGCTCTACGACCCGGATCCGGACCGGCCGGGCACCACCTACAGCCGGCGCGGCGCCTTCCTGGCGGACCCCGGCGGGTTCGACGCCGAGTTCTTCGGCATCTCACCGCGCGAGGCACTGGCCATGGACCCGCAGCAGCGGCTACTGCTGGAGACCTCCTGGCAGGCCCTGGAGGACTCCGGGCAGGATCCGAGCGGGCTGCGCGGCCGGCGGATCGGCGTCTTCGTCGGCACCAACGGCCAGGACTACCCGGACGCGCTGGCCGGCGCCGAGGACGTCTCCGAGGGCCACCTGCTGACCGGCAACACCGCCAGCGTGCTCTCCGGCCGGATCTGCTACGCACTGGGCCTGGAGGGCCCGGCGCTGACCGTGGACACCGCGTGCTCCTCCTCGCTCGTCGCCGTGCACCTGGCCGCCCAGGCGCTGCGCCGCGGCGAGTGCGAGCAGGCGCTCGCGGGCGGGGTGACGGTGATGTCCACGCCGAAGCTGTTCGTGGAGTTCAGCCGCCAGCGCGGGCTGGCGCCGGACGGCCGGTGCAAGGCGTTCTCGGCGGACGCGGACGGCACCGGCTGGGGCGAGGGCGTCGGCCTGCTGGTGCTGGAACGGCTCTCCGACGCTCGCGCCCGCGGCCACCGGGTGCTGGCCGTCGTCCGCGGCACGGCGGTCAACCAGGACGGCGCCAGCAACGGGCTGACCGCGCCGAACGGCCCGTCCCAACAGCGGGTGATCGAGGCCGCGCTGGCCGACGCCGGCCTGCGCCCCGCCGACGTGGACGTGGTCGAGGCGCACGGCACCGGCACCCGGCTCGGCGACCCGATCGAGGCGCAGGCGCTGCAGGCGGTCTACGGCCGGGGGCGGCCGGCGGACCGGCCGCTGCTGCTCGGGTCGGTGAAGTCCAACATCGGCCACACCCAGGCAGCCGCCGGGGTCGCCGGAGTGATCAAGACGGTGCTGGCGATCCGGCACGGCGTGCTGCCGAAGAGCCTGCACGTCGGGGAGCCGAACCCGCTGGTGGACTGGTCGGCGGGCGCGGTCGAGCTGCTGACCGAGGGCCGGGACTGGCCCCGGCTGGACCGGCCGCGCCGGGCCGGGGTCTCCTCGTTCGGGATCAGCGGCACCAACGCGCACGTGATCGTCGAGCAGGCCCCGGCGGAACCGGCCGGCGCGCCCCGGCCCGAACGGCGGCTTCCGCTGCTGCTCTCCGGACGCGGCGAGGCCGCGCTGCGGGCCACCGCCGAGCGGCTGGATCGGTACCTGGAGGAGCGGCCGGAGGTCGATCTCGCAGAGCTGGGCCGGGCGTTGGCGGCGAGCCGGGCCGGCCTGGAGCACCGGGCCGCCGTGCACGGACCGGACCGCGCGGCGCTGCGCGAAGGCCTGCGGGCGCTGGCCGCCGGCACCCGCTCGGCCGCGGTGAGCACCGGCGTGCTGCCGCCGGTGGTCCGGACCGCGTTCCTCTTCCCCGGCCAGGGCAGCCAACGCGCGGGCGCCGGAGCCGAGTTGTACCGCACCGAGCCGGTCTTCGCCGACGCGCTGGACGAGGTGCTGGCCGCGCTGGACCCGTGGCTGGACCGGCCGCTGCGCGAGGTGATGTTCGCCGAGCCCGGCAGCCCGGCGGCCGGGCCGCTGGACCGCACCCGCTACACCCAGCCGGCGCTGTTCGCCCTGCAGACCGCGCTGTTCCGGCTGCTGCGCCACCGGGGTGTGACCCCCGGCCTGCTGCTCGGGCACTCGATCGGCGAGCTCTCCGCCGCGCACGCGGCCGGCGTGCTGGAACTGGCGGACGCCTGCGCGCTGGTCGCCGCGCGCGGCCGGCTGATGGACGAACTGCCCGCCGGCGGCGCGATGGTGGCCGTGCAGGCCGAGGAGGACGAGCTGGCGGCGGCGCTGGCCGATCCGGGCGTCGATCTGGCGGCGGTGAACGGGCCGCGCTCGTGCGTGCTGTCCGGCGAGCGCGCGGCCGTGCTGCGGGTGGCCGAGGAGTTCCGGGCGCGCGGGCGGCGGGTCAAGCGGCTGACGGTCGGCCGCGCCTTCCACTCCGCGCTGCTGGAGCCGATGCTGCCGGCCTTCCGGGAGGTCGCGGCGGGTCTGCGCTACCACCCGCCGGTGCTCCCGGTGATCTCGGACCTGACCGGCGAGCCGGCCGGCGCCGAGCAGCTCTGCTCCCCCGACTACTGGGTGCGGCACGCGCGCGGCACGGTCCGGTTCCTGGACGGCGTGCGGCGGTTGGGGGCCGAGGGGGCGAGTGGCTTCGTCGAGCTCGGCACCGGCGGGGTGCTGTCGGCGTTGGTCCAGGAGGGCCTGCCGGACACGCCCGAAAGCGCGGTGGTGACGCTGCTCCGGCAGGGGCGCCCGGAGCAGGAGTCGGTGACCGCCGCCCTGGCCCGGCTGCACGTCCGAGGCGTGCCGGTGGACTGGGCCGCGGGGAGCGTCGCCCCGGCCCGCCTCGAGCTGCCCGGCTACCCCTTCCAGCATCGCCGCTACTGGCCGCGGCCGATCTCCGCCTCCGCCGACGCCGACCGCCTGCGCTACCGGATCGGCTGGCAGCCACTGGCCCGGCCGGCCTCGGCCACGCTCACCGGCCGCTGGCTGCTGGTCGCTCCCGAGCCCACGGACGCCCTCGCGGCGGACTGCGCGCGGGCGTTGGCCGAGCACGGCGCGGAGGTCGAGGCGGTGCGGGTGCCGGCCGGGACGGACCGGGCCGCGCTGGCCGCGCTGCTGCCGGCGGCGGCCGCCGGGGTGCTGGCCCTGCCGGCCGGGGACACCGACCTGCTGACGCTGGTGCAGGCGCTGGGTGACGCCGGCTCGGCGGCACCGCTGTGGTGCGCGACCCGGGCGGCGGTGGCGGCCGGCGGGCAGCCGGTCGAGCGGCCGGAGCAGGCCCGGTCGTGGGGCCTGGGCCGGGTCGCCGCGCTGGAGCACCCCGGGCGCTGGGGCGGACTGGTCGACCTGCCGGCCGAGCCGGGGGCGGCGGACTGGGCGGGCCTGTGCGCGGTGCTGGCCGGGCTGAGCGGTGAGGACCAGGTCGCGGTGCGCCCGGCCGGGCTGTTCGGGCGACGGCTGCGACGCGCCCCGGCGGCGGCGCGGCCGGCCGGCGTGGGCGGTCGGCTGACCGGCACCGTGCTGATCACCGGCGGCACCGGCGGGCTCGGCGCCCAGCTGGCCCGGCGGCTGGCCGAAGCCGGCGCGAAACACCTGGTGCTGACCAGCCGAGGCGGGGAACAGGCACCCGGGGCAGCCGAGTTGGCGGCCGAGCTGACCGAGCTCGGCGCCCGGGTCACCGTGGCGGCCTGCGACGTGGCGGACCGCGCCGCGCTGGCGGAGCTGTTGGCGAGCCTCGGCGAAGAACGGGTCGACGCGGTGGTGCACGCCGCCGGGTTGACCTCCGACACGCCGCTGGACCGGTGCACGCCGGCCGGCTGGGCCGCCGAGTGCGCCGCCAAGGCGGCCGGCGCGGCCAACCTGGACGCGCTCCTCGCGGACCGGCGGCTGGACGCCTTCGTGCTGTTCTCCTCGGTCTCGGCGGCCTGGGGCAGTGGTGGTCAGGGCGCGTACGCGGCCGCCAACGCCTACCTGGACGCGCTGGCCGAACACCGCCGGGCGCGCGGCCTGGCCGCCACCTCGGTGGCCTGGGGGCCGTGGGCGGGCGCCGGGATGACCGCGGGCGAGGTGGGCGGACGGCTGCGCGCGCTCGGCCTGCGGCCCATGGCGCCCGCGACGGCGTTGGACGCGCTGGAACGGGCGCTGGAGCTGGACGAGACCCACGTGGTGGTCGCCGATCTGGACTGGGCGCGCTTCGGGCCGCTCTTCGAGTCGGCCCGGCACAGCCCGCTGCTGGCCGAGCTGACCGGCGCGGCCGGGTCCGAGCCCCTGGAGGTGGCCGAGGAGTCGCCCGGCGTGCTGCTGCGCCGCCGGTTGGCGCCGCTGGGTGCGCCGGCCCGCCGGCAGTTGCTGGTGGAGCTGGTCCGCGCCGAGGCGGCGGCCGTGCTGGGACACCGCGACGGCGACGAGATGGCGGCCGAACGGCCGTTCCGGGAGGCCGGGTTCGACTCGTTGACCGCGGTCGAGCTGCGCAACCGGCTGGTCGCCAGCTGCGGTCTGGAGCTGGCCGTCACCACGGTCTTCGACCACCCGAGCGCCGCCACCCTGGGCGAGCACCTGGCGACCGAGCTGTGCGACGACGCGGCGGCGCCCGAGCCGGCCGGCGGGCCGCTGCCGGCCGGTGAGCCGCTGCCGGCCGGTGAGCCGCTGGCGGTCGTCGGGATGGCCTGCCGGTTGCCCGGCGGGGTGAGCAGCCCCGAGGAGCTGTGGCGGCTGCTCGCGGACGGCACGGACGCGATCGGCGCGCTGCCCACCGACCGAGGCTGGCCGCTGGAGGCGCTGTGCAGCACCGACCGGGACGCGCCCGGCACCTTCTACGCCACCGCGGGCGGGTTCCTGTCCGACGCCGGCGAGTTCGACGCCGAGTTCTTCGGGATCTCCCCGCGCGAGGCGCTGGCCATGGACCCGCAGCAGCGCCTGCTGATGCAGGCCGCCTGGGAGGCCGTGGAACGGGCCGGGATCGATCCGACGGCGCTGCGCGGCACCGCCGGCGGGGTCTTCCTGGGCCTGGCCGCGCAGGGGTACGGCACCGGCCCGCAGGACGTGTCGGCGGACGTCGAGGGCCATCTGCTCAGCGGCACGGTGACCAGTGTGGCGTCCGGCCGGATCGCCTACACGCTCGGTCTGGAGGGCCCGGCCGTCACGGTGGAGACCGCGTGCTCCTCCTCGCTGGTCGCCCTGCACCTGGCCGGGCAGTCGCTGCGGGCCGGCGAGTGTTCGCTCGCGCTGGTCGGCGGCGCGGCGGTGCTGGCCGGGCCGGACGCCTTCGTGGAGTTCAGCCGCCAACGCGGGCTGTCGGCCGACGGGCGCTGCCGCTCGTTCTCCGACGACGCCGACGGCACCGGCTGGTCGGAGGGGGTGGGCATGCTGCTGGTGGAGACGCTCGCCGAGGCCCGCCGGCTCGGCCACCCGGTGCTGGCCGTGGTGCGCGGCACCGCCGTCAACCAGGACGGCGCCAGCAACGGCCTGACCGCGCCGAACGGCCTGGCCCAGCAGCGGGTGATCCGGCAGGCGCTGGCCAACGCGGGCCTGTCCGCCGCCGACGTGGACGCGGTCGAGGCGCACGGCACCGGCACCACGCTCGGCGACCCGATCGAGGCCGGCGCACTGCTCGCCAGCTACGGGCAGGACCGTGAACAGCCCCTGTGGCTAGGCTCGTTGAAGTCCAACATCGGCCACACCCAGGCCGCCGCCGGGGTCGCCGGGGTGATCAAGTCGGTGCTGGCGCTGCGGCACGGGGTGCTGCCGAAGACCCTGCACGCCGAACGGCCCTCGACCCGGGTGGACTGGTCGGCGGGCGCGGTCGAGCTGCTGACCGAGGCCCGGCCGTGGCCGACCGTCGACCGGCCGCGGCGGATCGCCGTCTCCGCGTTCGGGATGAGCGGCACCAACGCGCACGCCGTGCTGGAGCAGGCCCCGGACGAGCCGGCCGTGCCCCCGGAGCCCTCGGCAACGCCCTGGCTACTGTCGGCGCGTTCACCGGCGGCACTGCGCCGCCAGGCCGCCCGGCTGCTGGAACGGGTGGACGAGGATCCCGAGTTGACGGCGGACGAGATCGCCCGCACCCTGGCCACCGGCCGGGCCGCGCTGCCACTGCGGGCCGCGCTGGTCGGCGCGGACCGGGCCGAGCTCCGCGCCGAACTGGCCGCGCTGGCCGCCGGATCACCCTCGGCCGGGGTGTTCGAGGGGCGGGCCGGCGGTGCGGGGACGGTCTTCGTCCTCCCCGGGCAGGGCTCTCAATGGCCCGGCATGGCGGTGGAGTTGCTGGGCGCGTCGGCGGTCTTCGCGGAGCGGCTGGCCGAGTGCGAGCGGGCGCTGGCCCCGCACGTGGACTGGTCGCTGACCGAAGTGCTGTGCGGTGGCGACCCGTTGGAGCGGGTGGACGTGGTGCAGCCGGCGCTCTGGGCCGTCATGGTGGCACTGGCCGCGGTCTGGCGGGCGCACGGCGTGGAACCGGCCGCCGTGGTCGGCCACAGCCAGGGCGAGATCGCCGCCGCCGTGGTGGCCGGCGCGCTCACCCTCGAGGACGGCGCGCGGGTGGTCGCGCTGCGCAGCCGCGCCCTGCGCCGGCTGGAGGGTGCCGGCGGGATGGTCTCGGTCAGCCAACCCCTGGAGAGCGTGGGGAAGTTGATCGAGCCGTACGGCGAGGAGCTCTGCGTGGCGGCGGTGAACGGGCCGCAGGCCGTGGTGGTGGCCGGTGCGCCCGGGCCACTGGACGGGCTGCTGGCCGACTGCGAGCGGGCGGGGGTGCGCGCCCGGCGGATCCCGGTGGCCTACTCGGCGCACTCCGCCCAGGTCGTCGGGGTGCGCGCCGAACTGTTGGCGGGGCTGGCCGGGATCGCGCCCCGGCCCTCCGCCGTGCCGCTCCTCTCGACCGTGACCGGCGAGTGGATCGACGGTGCACTACTGGACGCCGAGTACTGGTACCGCAACCTGCGCGAGCCGGTCGCGTTCGACACCGCGACCCGGGCGCTGCTGGCGGCGGGGCACCAGTTGTTCGTCGAGGTGAGCCCGCACCCGGTGCTGGTGGCGGCGGTGGACGGCTCGGCCCAGGCGGCCGGGCGGCCGGCCGTCGCGGTCGGCACGCTGCACCGGGCGGACGGCGGGCCGGGGCGGCTGCTCCGCGCGCTGGCCGAGGCGTGGGCCGCCGGCGCGCCGGTGGCCTGGCGGGCGGGTCGCCCGCGCCGGCCGGACCGGCTGCCGACCTACCCGTTCGAACGCGAGCGCTTCTGGCTGCCCTCCCCCGGGCGCGGCGGCTGGACGGCGCCGGCCGCCGCGCCCACGGCACCCGGCACGACCGGGGAACCGGCCGTCGACCCGGCGGCCGATCCCGCGGCCGAGCTGGCGCTGCGACTGGCGCCGCTGGACCGGGCGGACCGGCGTCGGGTGCTGGTCGAGCTGGTCAGCGCGCACGCCGCCGCGGCCCTGGGCCACACCTCCGCGGCGGCCGTCCGCCCCGACCAGGCCTTCGCCGAGCTGGGCTTCGACTCGATGCTCGCGGTGCGGTTCCGCAACCGCCTGTCCACGGCCACCGGCCTGTCCCTGCCCCCGACCGCGGTCTTCGACCAGCCCACCCCGGCGGCGCTGGCCGGCCTGCTGGAGCGCGAGCTGTGCCCCACGCCCCGACCGCCGGCCGAGGTCGAACTGGACCGACTGGCCGAGGCGTTGGCCGGGCTGGATCCGGCCGCGCCCGGCGCGGACGCGGTCGGCGACCGGCTGCGCGAGCTGCTGCGGAGCTGGGGCGAGCGCGGCGGCCGGGGCCACGAGTCGCCCGAGCCGCTGGCGCTGGAGGCGGCGACCGCCGACGAACTCTTCGACCTGCTCGACAACGACTTCGGAATGGCCTGAGGGAGCGCTGCGACTGATGCGGGACAACGAGAAGCTTCTCGACTACCTCAGGCGGGCCACCGCCGACCTCGGCGAGGCCCGGCGCGAGCTGCGGGCCGCCGAGGACGCCCGGCACGAGCCGATCGCGATCGTCGCGATGGGCTGCCGCTACCCGGGCGGGGTGGACTCGCCGGAGCGGCTGTGGGAGCTGGTCGAGCGGGGCGGCGACGCGATCGCCGACTGGCCGGACGACCGCGGCTGGGACGTCGAGGGGCTGTACCACCCGGACCCGGACCACACCGGCACCTCGTACACCCGCAGCGGCGGATTCCTTTACCAGGCAGGCGAGTTCGACGCGGGGTTCTTCGGGATCAGCCCGCGTGAGGCGCTGGCCATGGACCCGCAGCAGCGACTGCTGCTGGAGACCTGCTGGGAGACCGTGGAGCGGGCCGGTCTGGACCCGACCACCTTGCGCGGCAGCCGGACCGGCGTCTTCGTCGGCGCGATCGCCAACGGATACGGCTCGGGAGCCCGGCGACTCGCCGAGGTGGAAGGACTGTTGGACACCGGCACGGCCGGCAGCGTGGTCTCCGGGCGGGTGTCGTACACGCTGGGCCTGGAGGGGCCGGCCGTCACCGTGGACACCGCCTGTTCCTCCTCCCTGGTCGCACTGCACCTCGCGGTCCGCTCGCTCCGCTCGGGCGAGTGCGGGCTGGCGCTGGCGGGCGGCGTGTCGGTGTTGGCCGTGCCGGACGCGTTCGTCACATTCAGCCGCCAGCGGGCGCTCTCCGCCGACGGTCGGTGCAAGGCGTTCGCCGGCGCTGCCGACGGCACCGGCTGGTCGGAGGGCGTCGGGGTGCTGCTGCTGGAGCGGCTGAGCGACGCCCGGACCAACGGCCACCGGGTGCTGGCCGTCGTCCGGGGCACCGCGGTCAACCAGGACGGCGCCAGCAACGGGCTCACCGCGCCCAACGGCCCCTCCCAGCAGCGGGTGATCACCGAGGCGCTGGCGGACGCCCGGCTGTCGGCCGCCGAGGTGGACGCCGTGGAGGCGCACGGCACCGGCACCCGACTCGGCGACCCGATCGAGGCGCAGGCCCTGCTGGCCAGCTACGGCCGGCACCGGCCGGCGGACCGGCCGCTCTGGCTGGGCTCGCTCAAGTCCAACCTCGGCCACAGCTCGGCGGCGGCCGGGGTGGGCGGGGTGATCAAGATGGTCCAGGCGATCCGACACGGAGTGCTCCCGAAGACCCTGCACGTGGACCAGCCGACGCCGTTCGTGGACTGGTCGGCGGGGGCGGTCGAGCTGCTGACCTCGGCCCGGCCGTGGCCGGCGGTCGACCGGCCGCGCCGGGCCGGGATCTCCGGCTTCGGAGTGGGCGGCACCAACGCGCACGCGATCGTCGAACAGGCGCCGGCGGACGGCGAGCCGGAACCGGCCGAACCGGTGGCCGGTCCGCTGCCGTGGGTGCTGTCCGGCCGGGACCCGCGGGCGCTGCGAGCCCAGGCGGCCCGGCTGGCGGCGTTCCTGGCCGACGCGCCCGAGTACGATCCGGCCGGGATCGGCCGCGCCCTGGCCACCACCCGGACGGCCTTCGAGCACCGCGCGGCACTCGTCGCCGCCGACCGGGCCGGCTTCGCCGCCGGGCTCGACGCGCTGGCCCGTGACGAGGCCGCGCCCGGCCTGGTGCGCGGCACCGCCGGCCCGGCCGGGAAGACCGCCTTCGTCTTCCCGGGCCAGGGCTCGCAGTGGGCCGGGATGGCCGTCGAACTCATGGACGCCGTGCCGGTCTTCGCCGAGCGCATGGCCGCCTGCGAGCGGGCACTCGGCCCGCACGTGGACTGGTCGCTGGCCGAACTGCTGCGCGGTGGCGACCCGTTGGAGCGGGTCGACATCGTGCAGCCGGCGCTGTGGGCGGTGATGGTCTCGCTGGCCGCGCTCTGGGAGTCCCACGGCGTGCTGCCCGACGCCGTGCTCGGGCACTCGCAGGGCGAGATCGCCGCCGCCGTGGTGGCCGGCGCGCTCACCCTCGAGGACGGCGCCCGGGTGGTCGCGCTGCGCAGCCGCGCCCTGCGCCGCCTGGAGGGCGCCGGCGGGATGGTTTCGGTCAGCCAACCCCTGGAGAGGGTCCGGGAGTTGATCGAGCGGTGGGGCGAGAGCCTGTCGATCGCGGCGGTCAACGGCCCGTCCGCCGTGGTGGTCTCCGGTGCGAGCGCCGCGATCGAGGAGCTGCTCGCCGAGCAGCCGGAGGCCCGCCGGATCCCGGTCGACTACGCCTCCCACTCGGCGCAGGTCGAGGAGATCCGCGAGCAGCTGCTCGCCGAACTGGGCGGCCTGGCACCGACGGTGGCGCGAGTGCCGTTCTTCTCCACGGTGGACGGCCACCGGCTGACCGGCGAGGAGCTGGACGCCGACTACTGGTACCGCAACCTGCGCCGGACCGTGCGGTTCGAGCCGGTCACCCGGGCGCTACTGGCCGAGGGCTACCGGTACTTCGTGGAGGCCAGCCCGCACCCCGTGCTCACCTTCGGCGTGCAACAGACCGCGGAGGAGGGGGAGTTCGAGGCCGCCGCGCTCGGCACCCTGTGCCGCTCCGAGGGCGGCCCGGAGCGCTTCCTGCTGGCCCTGTCCGAGGCCCACGTGGCGGGCCGCTCGCCGCACTGGCCGGCGGTCCTCGGCGCGGGCGGGCGAACCGGCCAACCGGTGGAGCTGCCCACCTACGCCTTCCAGCGGCGGCGGTACTGGCTGACGGCGGCCGGCGCGCCGGCGGCGGCCGATCCGGCCGGCGAGCGGTTCTGGTCGGCGGTGCGCGAGGGCGACCTGGCGGAGCTGACCGCCACGCTGGGAGTCGGACCCGAGGAGCCGCTCAGCGCGGTGCTGCCGGCGCTGGCCGGCTGGCACGCGAGGAGCCGCGAGCAGGAGACCCTGGACTCCTGGCGCTACCGGGTGACCTGGCGGCGACTCGCTCCGGAGCCGGGCGGCGCTCGGCCGGGCGGGCGCTGGCTGCTGCTGGTGCCGGCCGGTTCGGCCGACCATCCGCTGGTGGCGGCCTGCCAACGGGCGCTGGCCGACACCGAGCTGCGCACCGTCGAACTGGCCGAGCCGGACGCGGACCGCGCGGTGCTGGCCGGGCGGTTGGCCGGCCCGCTGGCCGCGCGCGTCGACGGGGTGCTGTCGCTGCTGGCGCTGGACGAGCGACCGCACCCGGCGCACCCGGTGGTGCCGGTCGGGCTGGCCCTGAACCTGGCACTGGTGCAGGCGCTGGGCGACCTGGCGGTGCGGGCGCCGCTCTGGTGGGCGACCAGCGGCGCGGTCGCGGTCGGGCCGCAGGACGAACCACCGTGCCCGGAACAGCAGTTGAGCTGGGGCCTGGGCCGGGTCGCGGCGCTGGAGTACCCGCGCGGCTGGGGTGGCCTGCTGGACCTGCCCGCCGAACTCGACGGGCCGGGTGCCGACCTGCTGGCCCGGCAGCTGGCCGGAGCGGGCGACGAGGACCAGGTGGCGATCCGCCCGGGCGGCGGTCACGGCCGCCGGTTGGTCCGTTCGGCCTCCCCCCGGACCGCGGCCGGGCGGACCTGGACGCCGCGTGGCACGGTGCTGATCACCGGCGGCACCGGCGGGGTGGGCACCCAGATCGCCCGCTGGCTGGCCCGTTCCGGCGCCGAGCACCTGGTGCTGGTCGGCCGGGCCGGGCCGGACGCGCCCGGCGCCGCCGCGCTGGCCGAGGAGCTGACCACGCTCGGCTGCCGAGTGACCCTGGCCGCCTGCGACGTGGCCGATCGGGCGGCGCTCGGCTCGCTGGTGGCGCGGCTCCGGGCCGAGGGGAGCGAGATCCGTTCGGTGCTGCACGCGGCCGGCGCCGGCCTGCTGGTGCCGCTGGCCGACACCGACCTCGCCGAGTTCGCGGACACCCTGTACGCGAAGGCGGGCGGCGCGGCCAACCTGGACGAGCTCTTCCAGGACGCCGAGTTGGACGCCTTCGTGCTCTTCTCCTCGATCTCCTCGGTCTGGGGCAGCGCGGTGCACGGCGCCTACGCCGCCTCCAACGCCTACCTGGACGCGCTGGCCGAGCGGCGCCGGGCCCGCGGCCTGGTCGCCACCTCGGTGGTGTGGGGAATCTGGAGCCCGGAGGGCGGCGCGGGGATGGCCGCCCAGCTGGTCGAGGAACAACTGCGGGCACAGGGCGTCGTCTTCATGCCGCCCGCACTCGCGGTGACCGCCCTCCAGCAGGTGTTGGACGGCGACGAGGTGGTGCCGATCGTCGCCGACGTGGACTGGAGCCGGTTCGCGCCGGTCTTCACCTCGGCACGCCCCAGCCCGCTGATCGGCGAGCTGGCGGAGGTGCGGGCCGCGCTGGCCGACGTGCCGGCCGCGGACCGGGCCGGCGGGACGGCCGACGAGCTGCGCGAACGGCTGGCCGGGCGGCCGGCGGCCGAGCGGGACCGCGAGCTGACCGAGCTGGTGCGCGGGGTGGCCGCGGCCGTGCTGGGCCATGACGAGGCCTCGGCGGTGGACGCCGCGCGGGCCTTCCGCGACCTGGGCTTCGACTCGCTGACCGCCGTGGAGACCCGCGACCGGCTGAACGCGGCGACCGGGCTGCGACTGCCGGTGACCGTGGTCTTCGACCACCCGACGGCGGGGGCGCTGGGCCGGCATCTGGCGGCCCAGCTGTTCGGCACCACCGCCGACGCGCCGGCCGCCCCGCCGCCGGCGGCCACCGCCGGGCCGGACCGGGACCCGATCGTGATCGTCTCGATGAGCTGCCGCTACCCCGGTGGCATCGACTCCCCCGAGCGGCTGTGGCAGGCGCTGACCGGGGAGCTGGACGCGATCGGCGAGCTGCCGGCGGACCGCGGCTGGGACCTGGCCGGCCTCTTCGACGCGGACCCGGACCACCCGGGCACCAGCTACAGCACCGCCGGCGGGTTCGTGCGGGGCGCCGGCGAGTTCGATCCGGCGTTCTTCGGGATCTCGCCGCGCGAGGCGCTGGCCATGGACCCGCAGCAGCGGCTGCTGCTGGAGACCTCATGGGAGGCGATCGAACGGGCCGGGATCGACCCGACGACGCTGCACGGCAGCCGGGTCGGGGTGTTCGCCGGCGCCGCCTACCAGGGGTACGGCGGCAGCATGGACCTGGTCCCGGACGAGCTGGAGGGCCTGTTCGTCGCGGGCGTGTCCACCAGCGTGCTGACCGGGCGGGTCGCCTACACCCTGGGCCTGCGCGGACCGGCCGTGACGGTGGACACCGCCTGCTCCTCCTCGCTGGTCGCGGTGCACCTGGCGGCCCGGGCGCTGCGGGCCGGCGAGTGCACGCTGGCGCTGGCCGGCGGGGCCGCCGTGATCGGCACCCCGCTGTCGCTGACCGGCTTCAGCCGCCAGCGCGGCCTGGCCGCCGACGGCCGCTGCAAGTCCTTCGCCGCGGCGGCGGACGGCTTCGGGCTGGCCGAGGGCGTCGGGCTGCTGGTGCTGGAGCGGCTGAGCGACGCCCGGCGCCACGGGCACCCGGTGCTGGCGGTGCTGCGCGGCTCGGCGGTCAACCAGGACGGCGCCAGCAACGGGCTGACCGCGCCGAGCGGTCTGGCGCAGCGGGAGGTGATCCGGCAGGCGCTGGCCGACGCCGGCCTGACCGGCGCCGAGGTCGACGCGGTGGAGGCGCACGGCACCGGCACCCGGCTCGGCGACCCGATCGAGGCGGACGCGCTGCTCGCCACCTACGGCCAGGACCGTGAACACCCCTTGTGGCTGGGATCGTTGAAGTCCAACATCGGCCACACCCAGGCCGCCGCCGGGGTCGCCGGGATCATGAAGATGGTGCTGGCGATGCGGCACGGCGTGCTGCCGCGCTCGCTCCACCTGGACGAGCCCTCACCGAACGTCGACTGGACGGCCGGCGCGGTCGAGCTGCTGGCCGAGGCCCGGACCTGGCCGGACAGGGGCCGGCCACGCCGGGCCGGCGTCTCCTCGTTCGGGCTGAGCGGCACCAACGCGCACGTCATCGTGGAGCAGCCGCCCGCCGACCAGCTCGCCGAGGCGCCTTGCCCCGCCGAGTGCGCGGCCACCCGGCGGGCCGTGCCCTGGCTGCTCTCCGGTCGCAGCGCGGACGCCCTGCGGGCCCAGGCCGAGCGGTTGCGGGCGCTGGCGGAGCGGGACTGCGATCCGCTGGACGTGGCCTGGTCGTTGGCCACCACCCGGACCGCCTTCGAGCACCGCGCGGCCGTGGTCGGCTCCGAGCCGGCCGAGTTCCGGCGTGGCCTGGACGAGTTGATCGCCGGCCGGACCGGGGCCGGGCTGGCCAGCGGGGTGGCCGGGCAGCGCGGCCGGACGGTGTTCGTCTTCCCCGGCCAGGGCTCGCAGTGGGTCGGCATGGCACTCCACCTGCTCGACGGCGAGCCCGTGTTCGCCGCGCGGATGGCCGACTGCGAGCGGGCGCTGGCGCCGTACGTGGACTGGTCGCTGCTCGAAGTGCTGCACTCGGACGACTCGTTGGAGCGGGTCGACGTGGTGCAGCCAGTGCTCTTCGCGGTGATGCTGTCGCTGGCCGCGCTCTGGCGCTCGTACGGGGTCGAGCCGGATGCCGTGGTGGGCCACAGCCAGGGCGAGATCGCCGCCGCCGTGGTGGCCGGCGCGCTCTCGCTGGACGACGGCGCCAAGGTGGTGGCGCTGCGCAGCCGGGCGCTGCGAGCACTGACCGGCCGGGGCGCGATGCTCTTCGTCCCGCTGGCGGTGGAGCGACTGACCGGCTACCTGGCCGACTTCGGCGACCGGATCGGGGTGGCGGCGGTCAACGGACCGACCTCGGTGGCGCTCTCCGGCGATCCTGCCGCGCTGGCCGAGCTGGCCGGCGCTCTGTCGGCGGACGGCGTGCTCAACTGGCCCATCCCGGGCGTGGACTTCGCCGGTCACTCCGCCCAGGTGGAGCGGATCGAGCGGGAGTTGCTGGCCGTCCTGGCGGACGTCCGGCCCCGGCGCGGCGAGCTCGCCTTCTACTCGACGGTCACCGGTGGGCCGCTGGACGGCGAGCTGCTGGACGCCGGGTACTGGTACCGGAACCTGCGCCGGCCGGTGGAGTTCGGCCGTGCCGTCCGCGCGCTGCTGGCCGACGGCCATGACGTGTTCGTCGAGACCAGCACCCACCCGGCGTTGACGGTGTGGCTGCAGGAGGCCGTGGAGACGGCCGGCGGGGGCGGCGCGGTGGTCGGCACGCTGCGCCGGGGCGAGGGCGGCCGGGAGCGGTTCCTCACCTCGCTGGCGGAACTGCACGTGCTGGGCGTGCCGGTGGACCGCACGGCGCTCTTCGCCGGCCTGGAACCCCGACGCGCCGACCTGCCCACCTACCCCTTCCAGCGCCAGCACTACTGGTTGGTCCCGGCCACGCCGGAGCGGGCCGGGTCGACACCGCCGGACGGGGACTTCTGGGGCGCGGTGGAACGCCAGGACCCGGCCGGGCTGGCCGAGGCGCTGCGGATCGAGGACGACGCGACCCGCTCGGCGCTGGCGGCGGTACTGCCGGCACTCTCCGACCGGCTCGGGCGGAGCCGGGACCGGGCCGCCGTGGACGGCTGGCGCTACCGGGTGGAGTGGCGGCCGCTGACCGGCGCGCCGACCGCTGGGCCGACCGGCACCTGGCTGGTCGCCGCCCCGGCCGGGCTGGCGGAGCATCCGCTGGTCGCCGACTGCCTGCTGGCGCTGGGTGAACACGGCGCCGAGGCCGGCGTGTTGGAGCTCGCGGCGGCCAGCCGCGCCGAGTTGGCCGACCGGCTGGCCGAGCTGCGGCCCGATGGCGTGCTCTCGCTGCTGGCCCTGGACGAGCGGCCGTACGCGGCGGGCTCGGCGCTGCCGGCCGGACTGGTCGCGCTGGTGGCGCTGCTCCAGGCGCTGGGGGACGCCGGGTCGGCGGCGCCGCTGTGGTGCGCGACCAGCGGCGCGGTGTCGGTGGGCCGCTCGGATCCGCTGACCGGGCCGCTGCAGGCGCTGGTCTGGGGGCTGGGCGGGGTGGCGGGCGTGGAGTACCCGCAGCGCTGGGCCGGGCTGGTCGACCTGCCGGCCCGGCTGGACGCGCGGGCCCGTGCCCGGCTGGCCGGGGTGCTGGCGAGCGGTGACGGCGAGGACCAGGTGGCGGTGCGCCCCGCCGGTCTCTTCGGGCGCCGGCTGGCCTCGGCCGGCACCGGCGCGGGCGACCCGGCGCGGACCTGGACCCCGCCGGCCGACGGCACGGTGCTGGTCACCGGTGGCACCGGTGCACTGGGCGGGCACGTCGCCCGCTGGCTGGCCGGCAACGGCGCCCGCCGGCTGCTGCTCACCGGCCGGCAGGGCCCGGCCGCCCCGGGGGCCGCCGAACTGGTCGCGGAGCTGGCCGGGTTGGGCGCGACCGCGACCGTGGCGGCCTGCGACGTGGCCGACCGGGTGGCGCTCGCGGCGCTGCTGGACGGCATCCCGGCCGGGTACCCGCTGCGCGCGGTGGTGCACGCGGCCGGCGTACTGGACGACGGCGTGCTGGACGCGCTGACCCCCGAGCGGGCGGCGGGCGTGCTGCGGCCGAAGGTGGACGCGGCGCTGCACCTCGACGCCCTGACCCGGGAGTCGGACCTGTCGGCGTTCGTGCTCTTCTCCTCGCTGGCCGGCACCCTGGGCGGCACCGGCCAGGGCAGCTACGCGGCGGCCAACGCCTTCCTGGACGCGCTCGCCGAGCAGCGCCGCGCGGCCGGACTGCCGGCCACCTCGGTGGCCTGGGGCCTGTGGGGCGGGGAGAGCCTGGCCGGCGGCGCGGTGGGCGAGCGGCTGGTCCGCAACGGCCTGCCCGCGATGGCACCCGGCGCGGCACTGGTCGCGCTCCAGCAGGTGCTGGACCACGACGACGCCCGGCTGGTGGTCGCCGACTTCGCCTGGGAGCGGTTCGTCCGCTCGTTCACCGCGCTGCGGCCCAGCGCCGTGCTGAGGGACCTGCCCCAGGCCGGGGTGCCCGCGGCGACGGCCGAGGACGACACCCCGGCCACCCGGCTGGCCCGGCTGGCCGGCCCCGAGCGGCGGGCGGCGCTGACCGCGCTGATCCGCACCGAGGTCGCCGCCGTGCTGGGCCACCCGGACCCGGCGGCGATCGAGCCCGAGCGGGTGTTCAAGGACCTCGGCTTCGACTCGCTGACCGCGGTCGAGCTGCGCAACCGGCTGGCCGGGGCGACCGGGCTGCGGCTCTCGGTGACCCTGGTCTTCGACTACCCGACCACCGCCTCGCTCACCGATCACCTGCTCGCCCAACTCCCCGGTGGGACACCGGAGTTGACCAAGGTCGAGGAGAGCGCGACACCGGCCCTGGCCGACGACCCGATCGCGATCGTCGCGATGGGCTGCCGCTTCCCCGGCGGGGTGCGCAGCCCCGAGGACCTGTGGCGGCTGGTGCTGTCGGGCACCGACGCGGTCGCCGGCTTCCCCACCGACCGCGGCTGGGACCTGGACGGCCTCTACGACCCGGACGCCGACCGGGTCGGCACCACGTACGCCCGCGAGGGCGGATTCCTGTACGATGCGGGCGAGTTCGACCCGGCCTTCTTCGGTATCTCGCCGCGCGAGGCGGTCTCCGTCGACCCGCAGCAGCGGCTGTTGCTGGAAGTGGCCTGGGAGACGTTCGAGCGGGCCGGGATCGACCCGTCCTCGCTCAGGGGCGGCCGGGGCGGCGTCTTCGTCGGCTCCAGCTACCGGGACTACGGCTCGCGGCTGGGCCGGCCCTCCGAGGAGTTCGAGGGCTACCTGGGGATCGGCAGCGCCGGCAGCGTGGCCTCCGGGCGGATCGCCTACACCTTCGGGCTCGAGGGGCCGGCAGTGACCGTGGACACCGCCTGCTCCTCCGCGCTGGTCGCCATCCACCTGGCCGCCCAGGCGCTACGGGCCGGCGAGTGCACGCTGGCGCTGGCCGGCGGCGTGACGGTGATGGCCGGCCCGGACGCCTTCGTCGAGTTCAGCCGCCAGCGCGGGCTCGCGCCGGACGGCCGGTGCAAGCCGTTCGCCGCGGCCGCCGACGGCACCGCCTGGGCCGAGGGCGCCGGCCTGCTGCTGCTGGAGCGACTGAGCGACGCCCGCCGCACCGGGCACCCCGTGCTCGCCCTGATCCGCGGCTCGGCGGTCAACCAGGACGGCGCCAGCAACGGGCTCACCGCGCCCAACGGGCCCTCGCAACAGCGGGTGATCCGCCAGGCGCTGGCCAGCGCCGGGCTGCGCGCGGCCGAGGTGGACGCGGTGGAGGCGCACGGCACCGGCACCCGGCTGGGCGACCCGATCGAGGCCGGCGCGCTGCTCGCCACCTACGGCCAGGACCGTGAACACCCCTTGTGGCTGGGCTCCTTGAAGTCCAACATCGGGCACACCCAGGCCGCCGCCGGCGTGGCGAGCGTGATCAAGATGGTGCAGGCCATGCGGCACGGCGTGCTGCCGAGGACCCTGCACGTGGACCGGCCCTCGCCGGAGATCGACTGGAGTGCCGGCGCGGTGCGGCTGCTCACCGAGAACACCGACTGGCCGAGCACCGACCACCCGCGTCGGGCCGGAGTCTCCTCCTTCGGGGTCAGCGGCACCAACGCGCACACCGTGCTGGAGCACGTCCCCGCCGAGCCGCCGGCGCCGGCCGCCGAGGGCCCGTGGCTGCTGTCGGCCCGCACCCCCGAGGCGCTGCGCGCGCAGGCCGGCCGGCTGCTGGAGCACCTGAACGGCGAGCCCGAGCAAGACCCGGGCGCCGCGTTGGCCACCGCCCGGGCGACCTTCGAGCACCGTGCGGTGCTGCTCGGCGCGGACCGCGCCGGGCGGACGGCGGCGCTCGGCGCGCTGGCGACGGACCAGGAACACTCCGGACTGGTCCGTGGCGCCGCCGAGCTGCCACCGCTCGGCCGGACCGCCTTCCTGCTCCCCGGCCAGGGCAGCCAACGACCCGGCATGGGGATGGAGCTGTACCGGACCCACCCGGTCTTCGCGGACGCCTTCGACCGGGTCTGCGCCGCGCTGGACCCGCTGCTGGACCGTCCGCTGCACGAGGCGATCGCCGACCCCGAGCTGCTGGAGCGCACCGAGTACACCCAGCCGGCCCTGTTCGCGCTCGGCACCGCGCTCTTCGAACTGGCTGCCCACTGGGGCATCACCCCCGACTACCTGCTCGGCCACTCGATCGGCGAGCTGACCGCCGCGCACGTCGCCGGAGTGCTGTCACTGCCCGACGCGGCGGCGCTGGTGGCGGCCCGTGGCCGGCTGATGCAGGCGATGCCGGGTGGCGGCGCGATGGTCGCGCTGACCGTGTCGGCCGAGGAGCTGGCCCCGGTGCTGGCGGAGCGGGCCGGTGAGGTCGCCCTCGCGGCGGTCAACGGCCCGGCCGCCAGCGTGGTTTCGGGCGACGCGGCGGCGGTCGCCGAGATCGCCGCACACTGGGAGGCGCGCGGGCGGCGGGCCCGCCAGCTGCGGGTCAGTCACGCCTTCCACTCCCCGCACATGGACGGCATGCTGGACGAATACCGAGCGCTGGCAAGCGAGTTGACGTTCCACCCGGCACGGATCCCGCTGGTCGCCAACCGGACCGGCGCCCTCGCCGGCGACGAACAGCTCGCCTCCCCCGAGCACTGGGTGGACCAGGTCCGTGGCACGGTCGAGTTCCGGGCCGGGATGGCCTGCCTGGAGGCGGCCGGGGTGACCAGGTACGTCGAACTCGGCCCGGACGGCGCGCTGACCGGGCTCGGCCAGGACTGCCTGGGCGAGGCGCCGGCGCTGCTGGTGCCGCTGCTCCGCCGCGACCAGCCGGAGGAGGCCGCGCTGACCGCCGCGCTCGCCCAGCTGCACGTCCACGGCGCCGCGGTGGACTGGACCCGCCGCTTCACCCCCGCCGCGGCGGCGGCCACCGCACTGCCCACCTATGCCTTCCAACGCCGCCGCTACTGGCTGGAGGCCACCGCCGCCGAGGCCGACCTGCCGTCCGCCGGGCTGCTGCCGGTGGACCACCCGCTGCTCGGCGCTGCGGTCGAACTGGCCGACGGCGAGGGCCTGTTGTTCACCAGTCGGCTCTCCTGCCAGGCCCAGCCCTGGCTGGCCGACCATCGGGTCTACGACGGCGTGCTGTTCCCGGCCACGGGCTTCCTGGAGCTGGCCGTGCGGGCCGCCGACCAGGTGGACTGCGGACAGGTCGAGGAGCTGACCCTGGAGGCGCCGCTGGTGCTGCCGGCGACCGGCGGCACGGTGCTGCAGCTGGTGCTGGGCGCGCCGGAGCCGTCCGGCACCCGGGCCCTGACCGTCTACGCCCGGCCGGAGGACGCCCCGGACCAGCCGTGGACCCGGCACGCGAGCGGCCTGCTGGCCACCGTCGTGCCGGCCGAGCCGGACGACCTGGCGGCGTGGCCGCCGCTGGGCGCCGTCCCGCTCCCGGTGGACGGGCTGTACGAGCGGTTCGCCGCGGGCGGCTTCGGCTACGGCCCGGCGTTCCGGGGTCTGACCGCGGCCTGGCGGCTCGGCGAGCAGGTGTTCGCCGAGGCGGCGCTGCCGGACGGCCCGCGCGGCGAGGCGGCCCGCTACGGGCTGCACCCCGCGCTGCTGGACAGCGCGCTGCACGCGCTGGTCTTCGACGTGCTGCCGGGCACCGGCCCCGAGGCCCCCGCGGGAGGGAACAGCCAGGGCTGGCTGCCGTTCTCCTGGACCGGCGTCACGCTGCACGCCCAGGGCGCGCCGGCCGTGCGACTGCGGCTGACGCCGACCGGGCCCGACTCGGTGGCCGTCCTGGTGGCGGACGCCACCGGGCGACCGGTGGCGTCGGCCGACTCGCTGGTGCTGCGCCCGGTCTCCCCCGAGCAGGTCGGGCCGGCACGCGCCGCGCACCACGAGGAGCTGTACCGGGTCGAGTGGACGCCCCAGACCTGGCCATCGGCGGCCGCGGCAGCCGGCTGGGCCGAGCTGCCGGCCGGCGGCCGGGTGGCCGACCTGCTGGCGGCGGGCGGACCGGTGCCGTCCCTGGTACTGGCCGGCTGCGCGCCGGAGCGGCCCGGGGCGCTGGCGGACTCGGTCCGGGCGACCACCGCACAGGCCCTGCGACTGGTCCGGGACTGGCTGGCGGAGGACCGGCTGGCCGGCTCCACGCTGGCCCTGGTCACCGCCGGGGCCGTCCCGGTCCACCCGGACGACGACGTCCCCGACCTGGCGCAGGCCGCCGTCTGGGGCCTGCTGCGCTCGGCCCAGACCGAGAACCCGGGCCGGTTCGTCCTGCTGGACCTGGACGACCTGCCCTCCTCCCGGGCGGCGCTGGGCGCGGCGCTGGCGAGCGGCGAGCCGCAGCTCGCGCTGCGCGAGGGCCGGGCGTACCTGCCCCGGCTGACCCGGGTGCCGCGTACGGAGGACGAGCCGACGCCGCGCTGGGACGCCGAGGGCACGGTGCTGATCACCGGCGGCACCGGCGCGATCGGCGCGCTGGTCGCCCGTCACCTGGTGGTCGAGCACGGTGTCCGGCACCTGGTGCTGACCAGCCGCGGCGGCCCGGCGGCCGGGGGCGCCGGGGAGTTGCGCGCCGAGCTGCGGGCGCTGGGCGCCGAGGTCCGGGTGGCCGCCTGCGACGCGGCCGACCGGGCGGCGCTGGCGGCGCTGCTCGACGAGGTGCCGGCCGCGCACCCGCTGACCGCGGTGGTGCACGCGGCCGGTGTGCTGGCCGACGGCCTGGTCGCGGAGCTGACCCCCGAGCAACTGGACACCGCGCTGCGGCCCAAGGTCGACGCGGCCGTGCACCTGCACGAGCTGACCGAGGGCCGCAAGCTCTCCGCCTTCCTGCTGTTCTCCTCGCTGGCCGGGGTCTTCGGCGGGATGGGCCAGGGCAACTACGCGGCGGCCAATGCCTTCCTGGACGCGCTGGCGCACCGGCGCCGGGCGCAGGGCCTGACCGCGAGCTCGCTGGCCTGGGGTCTCTGGGCGAACAGCGGCGGGATGACCGGCGGACTGGACGAGGCCGACCTGCGCCGGATCGCCCGGGGCGGGATCGTCGCCTTCGCCCCCGAGGAGGGGCTGGCCCTGTTCGACGCCGCGCACGGCGTGGACCGCGCGATGGTGCTGCCGGTCCGGCTGGACACCCGGGCGATCGCCGCGCAGGCCGGTACCGGCGGCGTCCCCGCCCTGCTGCGCGGCCTGGTCCGGGCACCGGCCCGGCGTGCGGTGGCGGCGACCGGCGAGGCCGGCGGCGACGGGCCGCGGGCGTTGCTCGGCCGGCTGGCCGGCCTGGCCGAACCGCAGCGCGCCCGGGTGCTGCTGGAGCTGGTCCGCTCGCAGGTCGGACTGATCCTGGGCTTCCCGACGCGGGAGCCGGTCCCGACCGACCGCGGCCTGCTGGAGCTCGGCTTCGACTCGCTGACCGCCGTCGAGCTGCGCAACCGGCTGCGCGCGGCCACCGGCCTGCGGCTGCCGGCCACCCTGCTCTTCGACCACCCGACCGCCGCCGCGATCGCCGGCTACCTCGGCGAGCGGCTGGTGCCGGAGGCCGCCGAGCCGGTGGTCGCCGGGCTGGCCGAACTGGAACGGCTGGAGCTGGCCCTGGCCGGTGACCGGCCGCACCCCGAGCTGGCCGCCCGGCTCCGCACGCTGCTCGGCCGACTGGGCCCGGAGCCGGACCCCGGACCGGACGACGACCTGACCGAGCGGATGGCCGGCGCCGGCGACGACGACCTCTTCGACTTCATCGACCACGAACTGGGCTTGTCCCCGGCCCCTGCTGACGAAGGTGACGACCACCGGTGAATGACGACAAGCCGCACACGGTGAACGACGACAAGCTGCGGGACTACCTCAAGCGCGTCGCGACCGACCTGCACCGCACCCGCCAGCGGTTGCGGGAGGTCGAGGCGAAGGACCACGAGCCGATCGCCATCGTCGCGATGAGCTGCCGCTATCCCGGCGGCGTCAGCTCGCCCGAGGAGCTGTGGGAGCTGGTCGCCGGCGGGACGGACGCCATCACCCCGTTCCCGACCGACCGCGGCTGGGACCTGGCTGCGCTGGTCGACGAGAGCCGCCGCCGGCCGGACACCAGCTATGCCGACCAGGGCGGCTTCCTGGCCGACGTCGGCGGCTTCGACCCGACGTTCTTCGGGATCTCGCCGCGCGAGGCGCTGGCCATGGACCCGCAGCAGCGGCTGCTGCTGGAGACCGGCTGGGAGGCGTTCGAACGGGCCGGCATCGACCCGCTCACCCTGCGCGGCAGTCGGACCGGGGTCTTCGCCGGCGTGATGTACCAGGACTACGCGGTGCGGCTGCGCCGGGTCCCGGAGGACGTGGCCGGCTACCTGGGCAGCGGCAGCTCGGACAGCGTCGCCTCCGGCCGGATGGCGTACACCTTCGGCTTGGAGGGGCCGGCGCTGAGCGTGGACACCGCCTGCTCCTCGTCCCTGGTCGCCATCCACCTGGCCGCCCAGGCGCTGCGGGCCGGCGAGTGCACGCTGGCGCTGGCCGGCGGCGCGATGGTGATGTCGACGCCGGTGCCGTTCGTCGAGATGAGCCGGCAGGGCGGGCTGGCCGCCGACGGCCGGTGCAAGTCCTTCTCGGCGCGCGCCGACGGCACCGGCTGGGGCGAGGGCGTCGGCCTGCTGCTGCTGGAGAGGCTCAGCGACGCGCGACGCCACGGGCACCCCGTGCTCGCGGTGGTGCGCGGCACGGCGGTCAACCAGGACGGCGCCAGCAGCCGGCTGACCGCGCCCAACGGCCCGGCCCAGCAGCGGGTGATCCGCCAGGCACTGGCCGCCGCCCGGTTGGCCCCCGGCGACGTGGACGTGGTCGAGGCGCACGGCACCGGCACCCCGCTGGGCGACCCGATCGAGGCCCAGGCGCTGCTCGCCACCTACGGCCAGGATCGTGAACACCCGCTGCTGCTCGGCTCGTTGAAGTCGAACATCGGGCACACCCAGGCCGCCGCGGGCGTCGGCGGCGTGATCAAGATGGTGCTGGCGATGCGGCACGGCGTCGTCCCGCCCACCCTGCACGCCGAGCCGCGCACCGCACAGGTGGACTGGGCGGCGGGCGCCGTGGAGCTGGTGACCGAGGCCCGGGCCTGGCCGGAGACCGGGCGGCCGCGGCGGGCGGCGATCTCCTCGTTCGGGGTGAGCGGGACCAACGGGCACGTGGTGCTGGAACAGGCCCCGCAACCGGTGGCGACCGCCGGGTCGGAGCCCGTGCCGGCGGCCCGGGCCGGCGGCCCGCTGCCCTGGGTGCTGTCCGGCCACACCCCCACGGCCCTGCGTGCCCAGGCCGAGCGGCTGCACGCGCACCTGGCCGAGCGTCCTGGACTGGCGCCGGCCGCGGTCGGCCACGCGCTGGCGACCACCCGGGCCGCGCTGGAACACCGGGCGGTGCTGGTCGCCGGGGACCGCGCGGGCCTGCTGGAGCGGCTGGCGGCGCTGGCCGCCGACCGGGAGGCGCCGGGCCTGCTGCGCGGGCGGGCCGGCGCGGGCGGCGCGGTGGCCATGGTGTTCCCGGGGCAGGGCTCGCAGTGGACCGGCATGGCACTCGAACTGCTGGACCGCGAACCGGTGTTCGCCGAGCGGATGGCCGCCTGCGCGGACGCCCTGGCGCCCTACCTGGACCGCTCGCCGCTGGAACTGCTGCGCTCCGGCGAGCCGGTCGAGCGGGTGGACGAGGTGCAGCCGCTGCTCTTCGCGGTGCTGGTCTCGCTGGCCGCGATGTGGGCCTCGTACGGGGTCGCACCGGATGCCGTGGTGGGCCACAGCCAGGGCGAGATCGCCGCCGCCGTGGTGGCCGGCGCGCTCTCGCTGGCGGACGGCGCGAAGGTGGTGGCGCTGCGGTCCCGGGCGCTGCGGGCGCTGGCCGGCCGCGGCGGGATGCTGTCGGTCTCACTGCCGGCCGAGCGGGTCCGGGCCCGGATCGAGCCGTGGGGCGAGCGGCTGGCGCTGGCGGCGGTGAACGGGCCGGCCTCGGTGGTGGTCTCCGGCGAGCCGGCGGCGCTGGCCGAGTTGCTGGCCGAGCTGACGGCGGCGGGCGAGCGAGCGCGCTCGGTGCCGGTCGACTACGCCTCGCACGGTCCGCAGGTCGCCGCGATCGAGGGGGAGTTGCTGCGCGAGCTGGCCGGGATCACGCCGCGGCCGGCGAGCGTGCCGTTCTACTCGGCGGTCACCGGTGGGTTGTTGGACACCACCGAACTGGACGCCGGGTACTGGTACCGGAACCTGCGCCGGGCCGTGGAGTTCGAGCGGGCCACCGCGGCCCTGCTGGCCGACGGCTACCAGGTCTTCCTGGAGGCCAGCCCGCACCCCGTGCTGCTCCCCGCGCTCCAGGAGACGGCGGAGGCGGCCGGCGCGGACGCCTGCGCGGTCGGCACACTGCGCCGCGGCGAGGGCGGCCGGGCCCGGCTGCTGGGCTCGCTCGGTGAACTCTGGCTGCGCGGAGTGCCGATCGACTGGGACGCGGTCTTCGCGGGGCGTCCGGCGCTGCCGGCCGAGCTGCCGACCTACGCCTTCCAGCGCCGGGACTACTGGTTGCAGGACGGTTCGGCGGCGCCGGGCGACCTGGCGGCGGCGGGCCTGGAGGCGGCGGAGCACCCGCTGCTGGGCGCCATGGTCACGCTCGCCGACCGGGACGGCGTGGTGTTCACCGGCCGGCTCTCGCTGCGCACCCACCCCTGGCTGGCCGACCACGCCGTGCGGGGCACCGCGCTGCTGCCCGGAACGGCCTTCCTGGAGCTGGCGGTTCGGGCCGGTGACCAGGTCGGCTGCCCGGTGGTGCGGGAGTTCACGCTCGGCGCGCCGCTGCCGCTGCCCGAGCGGGGCGGCGTGTTGCTGCGGCTGACCGTCGGCGCGCCGGACGAGCACGGCGAGCGGCCGATCTCACTGCACTCGCGGGCCGAGGACACCGAGGTCTGGGTGCGGCACGCGGACGGCCTGCTCGGCGACGGCGCGGCGGCGGGCGAGGAGTCGGCCGAGTGGCCGCCGGCCGGCGCGGTCCCGTTCGACCTCGACGGGCTGTACGAGCGGTTCGCGGCGGCCGGGTTCGGCTACGGCCCGGCGTTCCAGGGGCTGACGGCCGCCTGGCAGCGCGGCGCGGAGCTGTTCGCCCAGGCCGAGTTGACGCCGGAGCAGCGGGCCGAGGCGGCCCGGTACGGGCTGCACCCGGCGCTGCTGGACGCGGCCCTGCACGCCACCGGTCTGGGACCGGAGGCCGAGGGCCGGATGCCGTTCAGCTGGACCGGGGTGACCCTGCACGCCTCGGGCGCGACCGCGCTGCGGCTGCGACTGACCCCGGTGGGCGAGGGCGCGCTGGCACTGGCGGCGACCGACCCGACCGGGCGGCCGGTCGCCACCGTGGAGTCACTGGTACTGCGGCCGGTGCCGGAGGCCTCGGCGTGGGTGCCGGCGGTGGAGCGCCGGCACGAGTCGCTGTGCCGGGTCGAGTGGTCCGCACTGCCGACCAATTCCCTTGCCGATGAGGGGAGTTGGGTGCTGCTCGAGCCGGGCCGGGCAGACCTGTCGGCGCTCACCGAGCCGCCGCCGCTGGTGCTGGTGCCGGCCGGCGACCGCTCGGCGAGCGTGCGCGAGGCCACGCACCGGGCACTCGGACTGGTGCAACGGTGGCTGGCACAGGAGCGGTTCGCCGGCTCGCGCCTGGTCTTCGTCACCGACGGCGCGGTGGCCACCGGACCGACCGAGGACGTGCCGGATCTCGCGCACAGCGGCGTCTGGGGCCTGGTCCGCTCGGCCATGGCCGAGCACCCGGGCCGGTTCGGCCTGCTCGATCTTCCGGGCCACGCGGGCGAGTCGCTCCCGGCGGCGGTGGCCGCGTTCACCGGGCCCACCGCCGAGGAGCAGCTCGCGGTGCGCGGTGCGGCGCTGCTCGCGCCCCGGCTGGCCCGGGTCCCGATCACGGCGGACCCGGGCCCGACCGCGCTGGACCCGGACGGCACGGTCCTGATCACCGGCGGCACCGGCCTGCTCGGCTCCGAGGTCGCCCGCCACCTGGCGCGGGCGCACGGCGTGCGCCACCTGCTGCTGGTGAGCCGGCAGGGCCCGCGAGCCGCTGGAGCCGCCGAAATCGTCGCGGAGCTGTCCGAGTTGGGCGCCACCGCCACCGTGACGGCCTGCGACGTCGCCGACCGCCCGGCGCTGGCCGAGCTGCTGGCACGGGTACCCGAGGACCGTCCGCTCACCGCCGTGGTGCACGCGGCCGGTGCGCTGGACGACGGCGTGGTCAGCGCACTGACCCCGGACCGGCTGGACACCGTGCTGGCGCCCAAGGCCGAGGCGGCGCTGCACCTGCACGCGCTGACCGCCGATCTTCCGCTGGCCGCGTTCGTGCTGTTCTCCTCGGCGGCCGGCGTCTTCGGCGGCCCCGGACAGGCCAACTACGCGGCGGCCAACGCCGTGTTGGACGCCCTCGCCCAGCACCGGCGAGCGGGCGGTCTGGCCGGCCAGTCGCTGGCCTGGACGCTCTGGGAGCAACGCAGCGCGCTGACCAGCCGGGTGGACGAGGCCGGCGAGCGGCGGCTGGCCCGCTCCGGCCTGCCCGCGCTCTCCACCGCGCAGGGGCTGGCGCTGCTGGACGCGGCACTCACCGTGGACCTGCCGGCGCTGGTGCCGATCCGGCTGGACCTGGCGGCCCTGCGCGCCGGGGGCGACGGGGGCGACGGGGGCGACGGGGGCGACAGCCGGCCGGTCCCCGCGCTGCTGCGCTCGTTGGTGGGCGGCCCGATCGTCCGACGGACGGCGGCCCGGGCGGTCACCGAGGCCGCGCCCGCCGGCGAGTTGGGCGCGCTGCCCGAGGCGGAGCGCGAGCCCGCGCTGCTGGCGCTGATCCGGGCGCAGGCGGCAGCCGTGCTCGGCCACGCCTCGCCGGAGGCGGTCGACGCCGAACGGGCCTTCCGCGACCTGGGCTTCGACTCACTGGCCGCGGTCGAGCTGCGGAACCGGCTCACCGCCGCGACCGGCCTGCGGCTGCCCGCCACCCTGGTCTTCGACCGCCCGTCGCCGGCCGCACTGGCCCGGCACCTGCGGGCCGAGCTCTTCGGCGGTCAGGCGGCGCCGGTCGTCGCCCGGTCGGTGAGGCGGGCCGGCGCGGACGACCCGGTGGTGGTGGTCTCGATGGGCTGCCGTTTCCCCGGCGGAGTGCGGACCCCGGAGGAGTTGTGGCGCCTGGTCGCCGACGGCGCCGAGGGCATCGCGCCGTTCCCGGCGGACCGCGGCTGGGACCTGGACGCGCTCTACCACCCGGACCCGGAGCACCGCGGCACCTCGTACGCCCGGGAGGGCGGCTTCCTGGCCGGGGTCGGCGGGTTCGACGCGGAGTTCTTCGGCATCTCGCCGCGCGAGGCGGTGGCGATGGACCCGCAGCAGCGGCTGCTGCTGGAGATCACCTGGGAGGCGTTCGAGCGGGCCGGGATCGACCCGACCACCCTGCGCGGCGCGGCGGCCGGTGTCTTCGTCGGCCTGATGCAGCAGGACTACGCGGCCCGGCTGCTGCCGTACATCCCGGAGGAGGTCGAGGGCTTCCTCGGCACCGGCAACTCGGGCAGCATCGTCTCCGGCCGGCTCGCGTACGTCTTCGGCCTCGAGGGCCCGGCAGTGACCGTGGACACCGCCTGCTCCTCCTCGCTGGTCGCGCTGCACCTGGCCGCGCGGGCGCTGCGGCACGGGGAGTGCGACCTCGCGCTGGCCGGCGGGGTGACGGTGATGTGCAGCCCTGAGCTGTTCGTCGAGTTCAGCCGGCAGGGCGGGCTCGCCCCGGACGGGCGCTGCAAGCCGTACGCGGCGGCGGCGGACGGGACGGGCTTCGGCGAGGGCGCGGGCGTCCTGCTGCTGGAGCGGCTGAGCGACGCCCGGCGCAACGGGCACCCCGTGCTCGCGGTGGTCCGGGGTACGGCGGTCAACCAGGACGGCGCCAGCAACGGGCTCACCGCACCGAACGGGCCGTCCCAACAGCGGGTGATCCGGGCCGCGTTGGCCGACGCGGACCTACGGGCGGCCGACGTGGACGCGGTGGAGGGGCACGGCACCGGCACCCGGCTCGGCGACCCGATCGAAGCCCAGGCGCTGCTCGCCACCTACGGCCAGGACCGCGAACGCCCCTTGTGGTTGGGCTCGTTGAAATCCAACCTCGGCCACACCTCGGCGGCCGCCGGGGTCGGCGGGGTGATCAAGATGGTGCTGGCCATGCGGAACGGGGTGCTGCCGAAGACCCTGCACGTGGACGAGCCGACGCCACAGGTGGACTGGTCGGCCGGCGCGGTCGAGCTGCTGACCGAGGCGCGGCCCTGGGAGACCGACGGCCGGCCGCGCCGGGCGGGCGTCTCGTCGTTCGGCGTGAGCGGGACCAACGCGCACGTGGTGCTGGAGCAGGCGCCGGCCGAGGAGCCCGCACCGGAGGGTGTGGAGGACCCGCGGGCAGTGCTGCCGTGGATCCTCTCCGCGCGCACTCCGGAGGCCCTCCGCTCCTACGCTGCCGGACTCCGGACGGCAAGCCGGCCCTCTCCGGACATCGCCCACACCCTCGCGACCAGCCGCGCCACCTTCGACCACCGCGCCGTCGCCATCGGGAACCGTGACCAGATCCGCGATGCCCTGGCCAACTTGGCCGGCGACGTCCCGCACCCCCAGCTGGTCCGGGGCAGCCGGGAGACTCCTGGACGTACCGTCTTCGTCTTCCCCGGCCAGGGCTCCCAATGGCCCGGCATGGCCGCCGAACTCCTCGACACCCAACCCGCG